>JAVZVD010000002.1 GCA_038878695.1 Fervidicoccaceae archaeon | reverse complement strand
CGTCCTCGTCGTAGAGCTCCACGACGTCCGGATCTCTCCTCAGTTGCTCTACTACCCACATACCCCACTTCTCGAGGTCTCTAGCCAGCTGGTTCCCTAGCCCGTTATCTGTAGCCCACTTGGGGTACTCCAGCACGGCTTTCAGGAAGACGTAGGCTGTCGGCAGTAGCTCTACCGCAACCACCCTGCCTACGCCTAGGCGGATGGCTTCGAGGGGTACGGAGCCGAACCCCGCGAAGGGGTCGAGGAGGCTCATCTCCCTGAGCTTTGCGGCGAGCTGGGGAGGCACCCTCGGGTTCTCCCTGTGCGGCGACCTCTCAGCGTTCAGCCGGGCTACCTCGACGAAGGTCTCCGGGGAGGTCGAGTCGTCTAGGACAGCCCCGAGGATGATGCTTCTAGCGGTGATCAGAGGCTTCCTGGTCCACCAGAACACCATCTCCCATATCGGCGGCTTAGCCCCACCCTTCTTCTCCCTCCTAGCGGACTCGTTCACCGCCTGGACCGGGAAGCTATCGGACTCGAGGAAAGTCCTCCTAACCATCTCCCTCAACCTCAATGCTCCTCCTAACCAAGTCCCTGATGTACTCGCTTACAGATGTATAGCCCCTCTTCTCCATTAGCTTTCTCATCTTAGGGTACCACTCCCTAGGAATGAGGGCTTGAACACGGACGTACCTGCTACTCATAAGCTACTCACTAGATACTACATCATCGCAGAACATATTGAGAAAATTGTTTACGCTCCAACAGTTTCCCGTCCTAGGCTCCTGTGGTTTTGCTAGGACTGGTCGTGCTAGGAGTTTGGGTTCGGGTTAGAAACAGACCATAGCTCGCCGCACGCAGTACCTAAACCGACCCGGATTGTTCGGATTCGAGCATCCGTTAAATCTTTTTGTTTCTGTTCCGGAATCTGAATCGTGGTGGTAGTTATGAAAAAGCCGTGGGCTACATAAGGGTTTCGAGAGAGGACGAGAACCTTTTATATACCTTTTACAGTGTATAAAAAGAAACAACTTTAGTTCATATACCTTATCTCTATGATATCCTTTCTCATCTCACGGTGGACCGTCCCCGCTTCACTTAGAAAAGCTAAATTTTGGTGAGACGAGCCCGCCGAGACGGGGCAGATCTCGCGAGAGCTCCGGGCGTCCGAGAATCGCCTCCATTCGCCGAGCTCCTCATTGGGGTCGAGCCGAGGCGGCAGCCCACCTGAGGAGCTCCTCGTGCCACTCCTCGTCGCGCGCTATTTTCTCGAGGATCCTCAGCGTCAGCTCCGAGCGCTCGCCGCCGCTCGGCCCCGAGAGCTGCCCGATCAACGTGACCGCGAGCCTCGCGTAGGTCTCCTCTCCCACCGCGTCCTCGAACCACGAGGCTCGCTCGATGAGCTCGCTCAGCTCGAGGTACGAGCCCCTCCTCGCGTCCGAGAGAAGCCTCTCCACCGCGCTCCACGGCTCGCCTAGAATGCGCGAGCAGTCTCTCGCCTCGCCCTCAGAGTCGAGGAGCCTCGCTACGACCGCGAGGATCTCGGCGTGGGCCTCGCTCTCGAATGAGATGATCCTCAGCGCCGCCGCGGCCGCCTCGCCCGAGGACTTCTCTAGGCGAGCGGCGTAGGAGCGATAGAGCTCCGCCGTCATTGTCTCGAGCTCTCGGAGGCAGGCGACGACTCCGCCGACCAGCGCGGAGAACCTCAACGACCTCACCCAGGCCGGGCGAGCCTCGGGCGAGCGTCCATAAAAACGCTGCCTCGAGCGGCCTCGGCTCTCAGAGAGCTTAAGGATTTGAGCCTCGGACCGCACCGATGCGTTGACCGAGGCCCCGCCGAGTTGGGCCGGGGAGAAAGCCGATGTACGGAGACTTCGAGGTCTCGAGAGAGCTCGAGGTGCCTCTGCCCGGAGGCAGGCTGATCGTTGAGAGAATCGACGAGGAGAGCGTGAGGCTCGTCAAGGAGCTGAGGAGCTCAAAGGCGACGAGGGTCCTGAGCCTCGGGGCCAGGGAGAGCTTGAGCCTAAGGCCTCTGCCCCCCCTTGGCGGGCCCTTGGAGGTGACGTGCGTGCTGTTCAAGCTCCCGGAGCCGCTCCTCCTACTGCCCGGGGCTCGGGTGACTCTGACTCTGGCTATGCCGGCGGACTTGGGGATTTACGCGAGGGGGGTCCTCGTCGACTCGGTCCCGCTGACGAGGGTCAAGTATGCGCTGTACGGGCCCTCCGACTTGGGCGAGGTCTGCAGATACGTGGACCGAGGAGTGGCCGAGTCCGCCCCGAGCTGGGCCGCGGGCGAGATCTCGGTGAGGATCCGCTCGCTCTCGAGCTCGAGGCTCGAGGTGAGCAGAGTGGTGATCCCCGCGCTAGGGCTGGCTGCCAGCGTGACGGAGGGAGGCGAGGTGACGTTCAACGACGTCGAGGTTGAGGCGTCCAGCGTAGTGTACGCCGAGGTCAGGACGAAGACGCTCTCGTCTCTCGCGGAGAGGGCGGGGCGCCTGAGGTACGCGGGAGAGGGCAGAGAAGTCCTCTACGTGATGAGATATGGCTTATGAGGACCTCCTCGGCTCCGCGACGCTAGGGAGAGCCCTAGATGTGGCTGCGGCGGCGGCGACGATGGCCGCGTTCTACTTGGCGGGCTCGATCCTCGAGAAGTCCATCGCGAAAATGAGGATCGAGGCTCCTCCCGACTTAATGCGAAACTTGGCGAGGACGGCCAAGATAGCTCTCCTCGCGATCGGTCTGCTCGTGGCTCTCTCGCTGTTGGGGGTGAACGTGGCGGGGCTCCTCGTCGCGGCGGGCTTCGCGGGCATGGTCATCGGCTTAGCTCTCCAGCAGACTCTGGGCCAGCTCTTCGCGGGGCTCTCACTCATGTTCGAGGGGAGGGTCAGAGTCGGGGACACGGTCAGGATCGACAACGATTGGGGAGTGGTCGAGAGCGTCGGCCTGATGTCTACGAAGATTAGGCTCTTCAGCGGAGAGGTCCTTACCGTGCCTAATAACACCATGATGGCCTCCAAGATATACAACTACTCGAGGCTCGCGGCCAGGAGGATCGAGCTGAGCGTGGGAATATCCTACGGCTCGGACGTGAGCAAGGCTCTCGAGGTGATCAGGAGAACGCTCGACGAGAAGGAGCTCGTCCTGGCGGAGCCGGCGCCTCTCCTCATCGTGAACTCGCTGGGCGAGAGCTCCGTCAACATAAACGTCCTCTTCTGGGTCCCCGCGAGGGAGTTCCTGACGGTCAGGAGGGAGATCCTCGCCGAGATCAAGAGGCGCCTCGAGGAGGCGGGGATCGAGATACCGTTCCCCCAGAGGGTGGTGTGGCTACGCTCGGTCGGAGAGGCCGCGGAGGCTCTGGGCGAGGGCCCACGCTCCTCGCCGAGAGCCTGAGCCTCAGCTCCGCCGTCTCAAGAGCTCTCGGAGCTTGGGGGAGAGATTGTAGCAGCCGCCCGCTCGCTCGAGCAGACCCCTCCTGACCAGAGAGCTCAGGACCCTGGAGGGGTCGGGCACCCCCTCAACGTACTGCAGCTCCCTCAGAGCGCAGAGCTCCCCCACTGATACGTTGACCAGGAAGTACTCGAGGGCCCTCCTCTCGTCCTCGGGGAGCTGCGAGAGGATCTCATCGATCTCCCTCGAGTAGGATCTCCGGCGGCTCATCACGGCGCGCCGCCCTCCTCTCGAGTATCAGCGAGCCCAGCGCCCTTCTCACGGCGTCGCTCCTGCTCGCGAAGACCCCCTCTTCGACCAGCTCGTCGAGCGCCTCGACCAGCTCCCTGGGAACCTTGCAGCTCAGCACCACGCACCGCCCGACCACGCCGAGCACACCGCGCAATCAAGCTCGCTCGGCTCCGATTTTAAAGCGTAGAGCGGAGTTTGCGAAGGTGAGGCCCGCGAGGGCTTGCCGAGCCTCGACGAGTGGGACGAGAGAAAGAGGAAGAGCCTTGAGAGAATCGCGGAGGACTCCGAGGTCGGCTATCTCGACGAGCGCGTGACCCCTCTGCTGAGGAAGATAAACGAGAGGCCCGGCCTCTACACGACGAGCTCTTGCAGCGGCCGCGTCGTCGTGATCGACGCCCCCGCCCCGTGGGTCAGAGGCGAGGGGGGAGTGGTCTTCAAGAAGCACGACGAGCTTGAGGTGGAGGAGCTGCGCCGCCTGCTGGCCACGGAGCCCGCGCACATCTACTGGCTGAATGCCGCCGGCCCGATAATCCACGTGATGGCCAGGAGCCTCGAGGACGCGCGCGATCTATTGGAGGCGGCGAGGAGGGCCGGCTTCAAGCACTCCGGCATCGTCTCGGTGTCTAAGAGAGGCTTCCTCGTCGAGCTCGTATGCAGCGCTCAGATGATCGTTCCAGTGAAGTCTAAGGGCAAGGCGTTAGTCTACGAGGAGAGGCTGGGAGAGCTCGTCGAGCTCGTCAACTCCACTCTGCGTGAGGGCTGGCGCAGGCTCAACGCCCTCCTCGAAGAGCTCGAGCGGAGCCCGGCCGGTCGGCGCGACGCTGATTAGCCGCGGAGGAGCAATCGCGCTGGGTGAGAAGGGCGTGGGAGTTCTAGGAGACAAGGTGAAGCCTCTCACCGAGGGCCAGACCAAGCTCGTCGAGGCGCTCCGCGATAGAGAAGTCGAGCTCGTCGGAGTCTTCGGCCCGACGGGGACCGGCAAGAGCCTCCTGACCGTCGCGTACGGCTACGACGCGCTGAGAGAGGGGCAATACAGGAGATTCGTCGTGGCCAGGCCTGTGGTAGACGTGGAGACGGGGAGAGAGCTGCTAGCCTCGGAGCTCGGCGACGCCTACGGAGAGGTCATGATGAGGTATCTCGAGGACCTGGCCTCGGCCTACATAGAGCGGAGCGAGCTCGAGGGCCTCATCTCGAGCGGACGAATTCAGTTCGCCGACACGCACCTCCTGAGGGGTCGGAGCTTCGACGAGAGCCTCGTCTTCCTCGACGACGCTCAGCACGTGCCGACGGAGTCTCTGCTCGAGATAATCTCGAGAATGGGGAGAGGCTCGAAGCTCGTGATAGCCGGCGACCCCGTGTTCCAATCCCGCGAGGTCGCTCAGCAAGTCCAGGTGGCCAGGGAGCTCCTAGTGGGAGAGGAGAAGGCTAGAGTCGTGGACCTGGGGCTCTCGGACATAGTCAGGCCCGGGGCTAGGAGAGCGGCCAGGCTCCTCCTCGAGCTCAGAATGAGGAGCAGGCAGCTCAGCGAAGACGAGAGGAGGGTCGTCGAGTCGATGAGGATCCACGCCCCCGACGCCGAGGTCGTCACGGTGCTCGATGCGCGCGAGCTGGCCAAGAGGTTCTCGCTCCAAGAGGGGGCTTCGGCTTTCTTCGTGGTAGTGAAGGCCGGCCACTACGGCAGAGCGATAGGCAAGAAGGGCGAGAGGATCGCCAAGGTAGAGGAGGAGCTGGGCCAGAAGGTGAGGATCGCCGAGGCGACGCTCAACATGGGCCAGCTCCTCAGGTCGATACACCCGCTGCCGAGAGCTCTGAGCGCCGCCAGGAGGATAGACTTAGAGGGGAATGCTGTCGTGATCCACGTGCCGGAGGGCAAGGCAGGCCCAATCATAGGTCAGAAGGGGGTGTTCATCAGATTCACCGACGCCGTCTTGTGGAGGCTCATGGGCACTCGCGTTATCGTCAGGCAGGAGGGGGGGCAGAGTTGACGAGGAGGGGAGCTCCTCCTCGCTTGAGCGACGTGGGCGAGGAGGCGGTGGTGAGGAGGCTCATTGAGAGGACCGCGCACCTCTACCCAAGGAGGTCGAGGCTTCCTCACGGCGACGACGCGGCGGAGGTCGAGGACTCGGGCCTTGTCGCCAAGATAGACGGGTACTCCAGCGACTTCAGCCGCTACGCTTGGGAACCCTGGAGCGATTGGGGCTGGAGAGCCGTCGTCGCGTCGGTGAGCGACCTCATCGCGAAGGGCGCCAAGCCCCTGGGCGTTCTGGTCAGCCTGGGGATGCGCGGAGACTCCGAGGTCTCGGTCCTGGACGAGATCTACGACGGGGTGGTCGAGGCGTGCGAGGCCCACGACCTGTTATTCTTGGGCGGAGACGTAAACGCGTCGTCGGAGAGGGCCTGGATCAACGTGGCGGCGCTGGGCCGAGCCAAGAGGCCCGTGCCGAGGAACGGGGCGAGACCGGGCGACGCCCTATTCACGACTCTGAAGAACGGCTACGGCCTAACGGGCCTCGTTTGGGAGCTGCACAAGAGGGGCCTGGACCCTCGCGGGGCGCTGAGCGAGCTCCCCAGGCTCAGGCCGCGAGCTCCGCTCGAGTTCCTCGAGCTCCTCGAGGAGCTCGAGGTCACCTCCAGTGTGGACGTGAGCGATGGCTTGGCTAAAAGCCTCCGCTTGATCGCCGAGGCGAGCGGAGTCGACGTGTTGATTGACGAGCTCCCGGCCCCTCGAGAGGAGGTGGCTCGCCTAGTCGAGGAGGCCGGCCTGAGCTACGAGGTCTGCGCCCTCTATGGGGGCGAGGAGTACGAAACGCTCTTCACGAGCAGTAACGACGTGGACGAGGTCCTGAGGGCGTGCAGGAGGGCAGGCCTGGAGTGCGCCGCCCTCGGCGTGGTGGTCGAGGCGAGCGCCACCCCCTCGGTTCGCTGGAGATCCTCGATGGCCGAGATAGAGGGCAGAGGCTACGACCAGTTCAGGCGCGAGATCGCTTAGGTTACCTCAACAGAGCCTCGAGGAGCTCGCGCGCCGTCGCTCCTCGGGTCAGCTGGATCTCCTCGGAGCTCATGAGTTCGATCGAGCTCGGGTCCTTCAAGGCGTTGCCCGTCAGCACCAAGACTACGACCTCGTCTCTGTCAAGGACCCCTGTCTCGAGGGCTCTCTGGTAACCGGCGTAGGTCGAGGCAGAGGCCGGCTCGACTAATATGCCCTCTCTCCTGGCCAGCTCTCTCTGAGCTCTCAGGATCTCCTCGTCGGAGACCTTGAGGACGGCGCCCCCGCTCTTCGCTATGGCTCTGAAGACCTTCGGCCAATTCACAGGCCTCCCGATCCTTATGGCCGTGGCCACGGTCTCCGGCTTATCGTAGAACACCGGCTCGGACAGGCCGCGCTCGAAGGCGTCTGCTATGGGCGCGGCGCCGGCGGCTTGAACTCCGATTAGCCTCGGAGGATCGTCGATTAGACCCATGGTCATGAGCTCCTCCGCGGCTTTCCAGCCGGCCGATATGTTTCCTCCATTGCCGACGGGGTACACCACCGCGTCCACTCGCCCGAGCTCCTCGAAGATCTCGAAGACGACAGTCTTCTGCCCCTCGAGCCTCCACGGGTTGAAAGAGTTCATGGGATAGAGATCGCCGCTCATCGACACGACTTCTCTGACCAGCTTGATGGCTTCATCGAAGGAGCCGTCGACCCATACGACCCTAGCTCCGTAGCCCAGAGCCTGCAGGAGCTTTCCGCGAGCCACCTTCCCTCTCGGCAGCACGACGGCCGCTCTCATTCCGGCCCTGGCAGCGTAGGCCGCCACGCTAGCCGAAGTGTTGCCCGTCGAGGCGCAGACGAGGCACTTCGCGCCAGAGTAGAGCGCCACGGTAGTGGCCACGCTTACTCCCCTGTCCTTGAAGCTGCCGGTCGGGTTGAGCCCCTCGAGCTTGAAGTATAGGGAGCCGCTCTCCCTAGATCTGACCAGAGGAGTGCCCCCCTCGCCCATGGTGACTGGAGGTATGGGCGGGGCGGGCAGAGCGCTGGCGTATCTCCAGACCCCCCTCCCCCGCGGCCTCCACTCTAGCTTCTCGAGTACGACCTCGAGTAGTCCGCTGCACTTCGGGCAAGCGAAGAGCTTAGGTTCCCCCTCGTGCTGAGCGCCGCACCTGATGCACTTGAGGCGCGCCCCGTCAATGAACCTTCTCGCGCGTGGGCTGTCGGCCGAGCTCAGGCTCTCCATGCTCCTCCTCCAGCGACTCGCGACGAAGGACGCCCGGCGGCGTCCCCGAAGGGACGCGAGCCCTCCGCGGCCGCCTTGTTCGACTCGAGTATTTTAATCGTTCGGGCTCGGCGGAGCCGCCCAGTTATAAACTCTGCGGCGACTCAAGGGAATGAGCCGGAATCGAAGCCGCCCGGTCGGGGAGAGCGCGTGGTCGCGCTGAGCGACGAGAGAGCGAAGAGGAGGGAGACGGAGCTGCTCCCGGAAGACGAGGCCGCGTTATCCTTGCTGAGGCCCTACGTGGCGGCGTGGTTCGTCGAGAAGTACGGCTCTATGACTGAGCCCCAGAGGAGAGCCATCCCGCTCATAAAAAGCGGGAAGAGCGTTCTCATCTCCTCTCCCACCGGGACCGGCAAGACGCTCGCGGCCTTCCTGGGGGTCCTCGACGAGCTCTTCGCGATGGCCGAGCGCGGCGAGCTCAGGGATCTCGTCTACGTCGTCTACGTCTCGCCCCTCAGGGCTCTCAACAACGACATGAGGAGGAACCTCGTTGAGCCCCTCGAGGAGATAAAGAGGGTCGCGGCCGAGGAGTGGGGCCTCGAGCTCCCCGAGATAAGAGTGGCGGTTAGAACGGGCGACACGCCTCCGAGCGAGAGGCAGAAGATGAACAGGAGGCCGCCGCACATCCTCATAACGACTCCTGAGAGCCTCTCTCTCGTCCTCGTGGCTCCCCGCTTCCGAGAGAACCTGAGGGAGACCAGATGGGTCATAGTCGATGAGATTCACGAGCTCGCCGGGAGTAAGAGGGGGTCGCACCTCTCGCTGCTCCTCGAGAGGCTCGAGGCGCTCGTCGGCAGAGAGCTGCAGAGAATAGGGCTCAGCGCCACGATAGCTCCGCTCGAGGAGATCGCGAGGTTCCTTGGGGGATACCGCGACGACGGTAGTCCGAGGCCGGTTGAGATAGTCGACGCTAGGTTCTACAAGGCCATCGACGTGAGAGTGCTCGTGCCCGAGGTGGATCTCGTCTACGCGAGGGCGGAGGAGTTCAACGAGGCGATCTACGGCCTGATCGCCGAGCTGGTCAAGCGACACAGAACCACGCTCATCTTCACGAATACGAGGAGCTCCACGGAGAGGGTCGTCTTCAAGTTGAAGAAGATGTTCGAGAGGAACGGCGTGGTCGAAATAGACGACATCGAGGCACATCACGGGAGTCTAAGCAGAGACCTCAGGCTGGACGTCGAGAGAAGACTGAAGGAGGGGAAGCTGAAGGTGGTGGTCAGCTCGACCAGCTTAGAGCTCGGCATAGACATAGGCTACATAGATCTAGTCGTGCTCCTCAGCAGCCCCAAGAGCGTCAGCAGGCTGCTCCAGCGCGTGGGGAGAGCGGGCCACAGGCTCTCCGAGGTCAGCAGGGGGAGGCTGATAGTCGTCGACAGAGACGACCTCTTAGAGTGCGCGGCGCTGGCCGACGCGGCCAGGAGGAGGCTCATCGATAGGACAAGGATTCCAAGGAACCCCCTCGACGTCCTAGCTCAGAATCTCGTAGCGATGAGTCTCGAGAGGAAGTGGAGAGTCGACGAGGCGTATAAGCTCGTGAGAAGGAGCTACTCCTTCCACTCGCTCAGCTTCGAGGACTTCGAGCGGATCCTGAGATTCCTCGGAGGCTTGGACGGCGAGCTCGAAGAGCATAGGGTATTCTCTAAGCTCTGGTACGATCCCCTCGAGGGGTCGTTCGGGAGGAAGAGAGGGGTGAGAGCGATATACTATCTGAATCAGGGCATAATACCCGACGAGGCAAAGGTGCGCGTCTTCGTCAAGAGCAGGAGAAAATACGTGGGAGACCTCGAGGAGGAGTTCGTGGAGCTGCTGTCTCCGGGGGACGTTTTCGTGCTCGGTGGGAGGACGTATAGGTTCCTGTCCAGCGAGGGAGGCAAGGTCTACGTCGAGGAGGCCGAGAAGGCTAGACCGACCGTGCCGAGCTGGTTCAGCGAGATGCTGCCGCTATCCTTCGACTCGGCCCTCCTGGTGGGGCGCCTCAGGAGGGAGATAGCCGAGAGGATCGAGTCCGGGGCCTCTCTGGAGGAGATAGCGCGAGAGCTGGCGGGGCGGCTCGAGCTCAGCGAGCACGCCGCCCGCGAGATGGCGCGCTACGTGCGCGAGCAATACGAGTTCACGGGCGGTGTCGTGGCTAGCGATAAGTTGATCCACGTGGAGCTCTACGATGAAGGAAGGTCGCGCAACGTCGTCTTCCACGCTCTCTTCGGGAGGAGAGTCAACGACGCTCTCTCGAGGGCTCTGGCGTTGATCGCGAGCGAGGAGCTCTCGACTCCGGTGCGTGTGACCATCTCGGACTACGCCTTCATGTTGACGATCGGCGGCAGACCATCGATAGAAGGCAAGGAGCTCTTGCTCGAGCTCAAGTCGAGGGGCCTCAGGCGAGTCCTGGAGAGAGCGGTGATGAGCACCGAGCTCATGAGGAGAAAGTTCAGGCACTGTGCGCAGAGGAGCTTCATGATCTTGAGGAGTTATAGGGGGAGAGAGAGGTCGCCTCACAGGCTCCAGCTCAGCGCTCAGAGCATTCTCGAGGCCCTCAGAGAGACAGATCACCCGATAGTCAAGGAGGCCCTCAGGGAAGTGATCGAGGATCACATGGACGTCGACAACGCCTCGCTAGTGCTCGATTGGATCGAGAGGGGAGAGATCGACGTAGTTCAGACCGAGCCCTCCGACGTGCCTAGCCCCTTCGCGCATCACATCGTTACCATGGGCTACGAGGACGTAGTGCTCATGGAGGATAAGAGGAGGATGCTGGCTGAGCTCCACAGGAGGGTGTTGCAGATGATGCTCCTGCGCGCCGAGGAGCGGGGACCTCGAGGGGCCCACGACTAGCGGCCTCTCTCAAGAGCTCGCTAGCCGCGCCACCTTAGCTCCGACCGGTGGGGGCCCTCAACTCGAGCAAGGAAGCTCCTTTGGGAGGCCCCCATCCTCCGGCTCGACGAGGACCCTCGCGGCCACGCCTCTACCGAGAGCCACTCGCACCCCCTCGACTTCCACGAGCAAGGGTCCTCGGCCGTTGTTGCTCACGACCTTCACGAGGGCTCCGGGAGCGAACCCCATCTCCATGAGCCTCCTCTCCAGGCCTCGGCCACGAGCTTGCACCGAGATTATCTTGGCCCTGATTCCCGGCCTCAACTCGGCCAGCGTCGTGGGCAAGGCACCTCACCTCGCTACGAAGATCGTCTCGGCCGTCCGCCTAGGAATGGTCACCTCGCGGCCCGCCACCTCGAGCTTGAGCTTGTCTCTCGAGCGCTCGATCACTCTCACCTTGGCGCCGGGCTCTAGCCCGGCTCGGACGGCCTCCTTCAGGGGCTCGAGGAGCTCCCCGGCCAGCCTCACCACGACATACTCATCGGCCTCGACATCGCTAAGCCTCATCACTCCGCCCTCGGCCTCCGCCTCCGCGCCCGGTATTGGGTTGCCGTGAGGACAGCGAGTCGGCCTGCCGATCAACTCGAAGATCCTCTGCACGATCTCGTCGGGCATGTGCTCGAATTTGTGAGCGTATACGTGCGAGGACACGAGGTCCATGCCAATGAGCTTGCTCAGGAAAGCCTCGGCCACTCTGTGTCTCCTGATTATCTCTTCGGCAGCTCTCCTACCGTCATCGGTGAGCCTGACTCCTCGATACTTGGTCCTGACCGCGAGCCCCCTCTTCTCTATAACTTCGAGCATCTTCGAGGCCGTGGCCGGAGTCACTCCGAGCTCTCTGGCCACCTGGACGGTCCTGGCCACTCCGTAGACCTCCTCGAGTCTGTAGACCGTCGTTATGTAGTCTTCGACCTCGGAGCCAGCGGTCTTCAGCATCTCTGCTCGGATATTTAGACGGATCCAAACCTTAAGACCTTAACGCGCTAAGGTTTTTTATTATACAATAATCTCCTTAAGATGAGCGGGGGAGCGGCCTCCGTTGAGGACTCCAATGGAGTATGTGGCGAGGCGTGTCACGCCAGCGCTGAGGGCCCTCGTCGTGAAGAGGCTGCTAGAGCGGGGACATAGCCAGTACAAGGTGTCCAGGCTATCGGGACTCTCTCAGCCCATGATAAATAAACTGGCCAGAGTCGATGAGGAGAGCCTGCTGAGCAAGCTAGAGAGAGCGGGACTCCCGAGGGACGAGGTCCTCCTAGCCGTCGACCTCGTGGCCGAGGCGGCCGAGAAGAGCCCCCTCGAGGCCCTGAAGCTCCTGAGCGTCTACGAGCTATCGGTCGTGGCTAGGAAGCTCATATGTCAGGGCTACGAGCGCGAGAACGCCGAGATCGAGGACTCTTGCACGGTGATAGACTCTCTATATTCGCGCGAGGACATCTACGTGGCCGAGACTAGAATGGCCTTTGAGAGATTCGAGAAGATACCCGGAGTAGTCGAGCTAGTGCCGGAGGTGGGAGCCAACATAGCCGTGGCGAGGCCGAGGGCATCGAGCTACCTCGAGGTGGTGGCCTTCCCCGGCAGGATAATCAAGCTAGACGAGAAGGTGATGGCCGTGGGCTCGCCCGTCTACGGGGGCAGCAAGCACACGGCCCACGTGCTCTTGCTGCTCTCCAAGGTAAGGCCAGAGATCAGAGCCTGCATTAGCATCAAAAGGCTCGAGCGCTTCGTGGAGGAGGCCAAGAGATGGGGCCTCAGGGTGTGCGAGGTGAGAGGAGAATACGCGAGCGAGGAGGAGCTCTTGGAGCTCCTGTCGAGAGAGGTCGAGGAGAGAGGACCATGCGACGTCATCGACGCGTCAAGGGGCCTCGGGATGGAGCCCATAGTTTACGTGCTGGGCAGGAGCGGACTCGAGGCGGTGGAGATCATCGGGAGGCTCCTCGCGTTGTCCTCCGAGAGACTCGAGTCCTCTCGAGCTCCGAATTCACTCCCCCAGCACGAGACCTCTGCCCGGCCACCAGGCTCGCTTGCCCAACGACTTGAGGAGGGCCGGCATCAAGAGAGGCTTCACCGCGAACGTATCTAGGAGCACCGAGATCATGATGGAGAGGCCGACCTGCCTCAGCATCGGGACGTCCGAGAGTAGCAGAGAAGAGAAGGCTCCGGCCAGTATGACGCCGCAGGCCGCCACCACGGCCCCCGTTCTCTCGACGGCCAGGAGCGTAGCCTCGTCCACCTCGAGACCAGCGCTCACGTTCTCTTTAGCTCTCGCGGCCAGGAAGACGCTGTAGTCCATGCCGACCGTGACCATGAGGCCGAAGGCGACGATCGGCGTGAACCAGTAGAGAGGCGACCTCGTGTATACGAAGCTGGCCTCCCTCATTGACTCGGCCATTATCGCGGCCGAGGCGAGTAGACCGGCGAAAGTGCTGAGGAGCACCATCGCTAGGAACGAGAGGGGGACTAGTAGAGATCCCATGCTCGCGATCATGTAGATCAAGACGAAGAGCATGACGATGGGGACCGTGAAGGTCCAATAGCTCTTGGTCACGAGGCTGATTAGGTCTATCCTCAATGCGGAGTACCCCGTCACGAGGGCTCTCGGGTCCAAGGACTTCGCGGCTTCTCTCAGCTTGGGCACTAATTCGAAGAGCCTGTCATCGAGAGGATCCACGTCCAGTCTGAGGACGGCTAGGGTCCACCCATCGATCGCCGAAGCCTCGACTCCTCTGACGTGCTCCATCGCCGAGAGCAGGGATAGGCGCTCGGCCGAGTCCGATGGTAGCAGGACGTAGATCGTCGAGTAGGACTCGGTCGGGAAGAACTCGTGCAACGTCCTGCCCGCCTTCAAGACGTCGGAGTTCTCGGGCATGGCGAGATATATATTGGCCGTAGGAGGGGTGGCCGCGTAGAGCGCGACTAGGAGCGCCGCCAACGCGACGGAGGCCGCGGCGACCGGCGCGCTGACTCCGAGCAGAGGAGCCGCAGCTCTCCTGAGGACTGCGCCTTGCCTCGCCGCCGGGAGCTTGAGAGCCCTCGAGGGCCAGAACGACCATCTCTCCCCGAGGAGTAGAAGCAGTGAGGGGAGCAGCGTGTAGCTGGAGAGGAAGCCGATCGCGGACGCGATTGCGAGAGCCAGGCCGGCGCTCCTTATCACAGGCTGAGGCGTGAGAGCGTAAGCAGAGAAGCCCAGGACCACGGCTACTCCGCCCACGAGGAGGGCTCTGCCCACTCTGGACTTCGCCACGGCAACGGCCTCGTCCCAGCTCAGCCCTCTCGCCCTCTCCTCTGCCACCCTGAATAGGTAGAACAGAGAGTAGTCGACGGTTATGCCGAAGACGAGGGGGAATATCGTGCTCCTAGTGAGATAGTAGAAGTCCAGCTTCGTGGCGAGGAGGCTGAGAAGCCCGAGAGCAGCGACGGCAGCCAGACCCGTCGTGACGAGTACTATAGCTGGCGCGGCTAGGCTCGCCGTGAGGGCCAGGAGCAGCGCAACGACCAGCGCGATGGTCGCTCTATCTATTCTCTTGACCTCGCTCGCGGTATTCTTCGCGAGCTCGGCCCAGAGCGCCACGGAGCCTGTCGCGTAGGCCTCCTCGGTTACTCTCTCGAGAGAGGTCTTGAGCCGCGACAGCAGGGTCCAGGCCTCCTCGACCGAGATCTTCTCCCTAAAAAAGGCGAAGGCCAGCGCGTAGTCGCCGGCGAGGAACTTCCTCCTGACCTCCTCGGGCAGAGCATTCGGGAAGGGGGCGAGCCTCTCGATCAGGTCTCCGCAACTCCTCGAGGCAGCTTCCCGGGGATCGGCCCCGGCCAGCACGTCGTCGAGAGCGCGCTCGGCGCAAGCGCCCAGGCGCTGAGAGAGCCTTGACATCACGATCGATCGCGCCCCGCTCGTTGGGTCTTCCGTGAGGACCTCGAATTCCTCAAGGCTCACGCCTAAAGATGCCGCCCCAGAGCGCTGATAGACGTAAGCTATCACGGCAGCTCTATCGGTGTAGTTCGAGAAGTCGAAGCTCGAGAGCAGCTCCTTCAGCTCGGAGCTGATCGATCCCGCGGCCTCGATGAGGGCCGCTCTCGCGGCCTCCTCGCGTCCGAGCGCTCGAGAAAGCTCGACGAACTTCTCGTGAAAGACTCCCACGAGGGGGGCCAGCTCGGGCGGAGCCAGGGAGAGCAGAGAGTCTCGCGCCGAGGAGGCGGGGTCGGGCGAGCCGGCCTCCTCGGCTCTCTCGTAGAACTCGAGGTAGAGGCGCGCGGCCGAGTAGGCGGTGTTGAGGATCCTCGACGCGTCATCGACTGCTCTCGACGCCTCGCGCCCCATCCTCTCTAGGGCCTCGACCGAGTCAGCGGCGCTCCTAAGAGCTTCGGCGAGTCTGCTCTCGACCTCGCTCAGGACGATATCGTAGACCCGAGCCGCCCCCACGACGCTGACCCCGTAGTCCGCGGCAGCGCGCGATATCTCGGCCTCCACCTCTCTGCACGTGCTCAGATCGTTGGGCGAGAATACGACGAGCACGTAGTCGCCCGAGGTCACTCCCAGCTCGCGGAGAACGCGGAGGCCGACGTAGCTCTCGGCCTCTTTGGGCACGAAGGGCTCCTCAGTGTAGACGAGCCTCGACTCGAGCCTCAGAGCCTCGAAGGCTAGAAAGGCGCAGACGACCAGCCACGCTATCAGGAGAGCTAGCATAGCGCGTCTCAAGGCGGTCAGCCACCGGGGGAGGGGGCCGAGGCCTCTCGGCGAGCGAAAGCAGAGAGGCCTCGAGGGGGCTCGCGCGATTAAGCTCCCCGGCTCCTTTTAAAGGCGAGCCCGCGGCGGGGGCGCGAGGCGGTCTACGCTTCCGAGAGCAGAGCTCAATCGTTGTTCGACGTGAGTCGCTCCTTTCTCGGAGGCCTCCGCACCGATAAGAGCGCGCTCAGCGCGACGAACCTCACGAAGCCTATCGCCGCTGCGGCCAGAGCATAACTCGTCGACTTGATAACTAAGCGCTGGCACATCTTAACCCATCTCCTGGTCGGGAAGAGGCTCAGACAGACTCACCCGGACGCGCTCCGCACGACTCAGATAAAAAGAGGAGGGTGGAGGAGAGAAGCGGTGGCGGTGAACACGCCTGGAGGGCCCTCGCTGCTCGACCGACCTCGCTCTGCTCTCGTGCGCGTCGACGCTGGTGCTGCTTGCCGCCGCGTCTTACCAAGACGCGCGAGAGAGAATGATATCCTACAGGACGCTCTACGCGGCGGCCCCCGTCGCGGCGGCCCTCTACGCGCTGCTCGCGTCAAGGGAGGCTCTGAGCCCGGCCGTCGCCGCGCTCTCTCTCTCGCAGACGGGGCTTATGGCGGGGGCGATCTGTCTGCTCAGCGCGAGAGGCCTCATGGGGAGAGCCGATGCCCCTCTGGCGCTACTAGTAGGGGCGCTGAACCCCTATCTCGTCCTGGCGGGCCCCATCCCGACCACGCCGCTCGTCGCGACTTTCGCGATCGGGCTGGTCTATCCTCTCGCCGTGGTCTCTCGCAACGTCTACTGCAACTCGAGGAGGGTGCGCGAGTTCTCGAGGCTCACGAGAGGCCTCCCCCTCTTCAAGAGGGCCGTCCTCTTCCTCGCGGGCAAGACCATGAGCGTGGACGAGTTTAAGCGGAGCAGGTTCTATTTCCCGCTGGTAGTTGAGGGCGCACCAGCGAGGCTAGTCTTCGACGCGGAGAGGGAGCCCCTCAGCGGCGCGGAGCACGAGGTCTCCGGGAGCCACGTGATAGCGAGCTACGGCATGGCCTTCGCTCTGCTCCTCCTCATCGGCTACGCGACTTACTCGGTCCTGATCGCTTTGGGCCTCCTGGTCTTAATCTGTTAGCTGAGAGCTCCTTCGACCTCGGGGCGAGAGGGGAGCGATCGATCGCGAACGCAGATATAGGCCCCGAGCCAAAGTGAGAGCGAGTGTCGGGCCTTGACCGAGATGCTGGACCCTGTCCAGGGCCCGGAGCACATACCTCACCCCCTGGCCATTGTCACTGCCGGAGATCCGAGCAAGCCAGGCGAGAGAGGGGGAATGGCCGCCGCCTGGCTCTCGAGAGTCTCGTGGAAACCGCCCATGGTCGCGGTCTCGATTCACCCCTCGAGGCACACGCTCGAGCTCGTGAGGAGATTCGGGGCCTTCGCCGTCAACCTGGTCTCGCGGAGGCTCGAGGAGGCGACGATGAGGGTCTTCGGCGAGCTGAGCGGTCGAGAGGCCGACAAGTTCTCGGTCGCCGGCATAACGCCTCGCCCCGCGAGGAGAATCGTGGCCCCGGTGATCTCCGAGGCCCCCGTCGTTCTCGAGTGCAATCTGGTGAAGACCGTGGAGGTCGGAGACCACGTCCTAGTGATCGGGGAGGTCGTGGAGGCCTACAAGAACAGCGATGAGGAGCCTATGGTCTGGCTGCGAGGAGAGACTCGGAGACTACTAGAGGAGAGGCGGTGAGGGTGAGCCTCGCGCCAAAGCGCGAAAAGAAGCGCGCCTAGCTCCATCGCTCGATTTCTCTCCGTCACCTGTTGGACTCGTCCCGAGAGCTCCCCGACGCGGGCCGCGCCTCTTCTCCAGCTCTCTCGCCGAGTCGCTCGAGCGCGAGCCAGAGCACGTAGAGAGCTCTGGCCCTCTTCTCGAGAGCTCTTCTCAGCTCCGCCTCCGCCCTCTTCCCCCGCCCCTCCTCGACGAGCTCCGAGAGGATCCTGTGGAGGTCCGAGGCCTCGACCCACTCGAGCCTCTCCCCGGCCAACTTCACCTCCGAGGCCAGGGCTCCGACGCTCGCCGGCTCGAGCCCCAGCCCCCTCATCTTCTCGGAGACGTCGAGTAGGGAGACCTCTCCTCGCTCCAGTAATCTCTCCAGCCTCTTGAGGCCCGATATCTTGGCCAGCTTGAGAGAGGCCTGAGAGCTCGAGACCACGAGCCTGAAGCCCTCGTACAACGCCAGGTCCTCGATCGCGACCTCGAGAGCTCGCAGCTCCCCGATGGGAGAGGCCCCGGGGATCAGCGGGATGACCTCGAGCGCGCTGGCCGAGCTCTCTCCGTTGAACACCGCCACGCACGTCAAGACTCTGGGGAGAGCCCCCTCCTCTAGGACGTGGGCCACTCCCTCAATCGAGGCGAGCCTCAGGGCCCTGCTAGGCTTATCGACGACGAGCTCCGAGCCTCTCAACGCCAAGCGTATCTTGTCGCGCAGGGCTATGTAGTCGATAACCCTCCTAGCGGCCAGCTTGACGCGCTCCCACTCCAGCCCCAGCGACGTGAAATCGCTGTAGGCTATGTCGTCTGTCATGCCAAGCAAGACGAGGTCCAGCTCGTCGGGCTCGTATTTCTCGAGCGAGGAGGCGATGGAGGGCCAGTCTGCCGCCTCGAGAAAGCCGGCGGCCTCGGGCTCGTGCAACTCGAAGAACTTCTTCTCCCCGATCCTCTCAACGCCGTACTCGATGAGGCTCAGCGGGACTCCGGCGGTCCTCCTGAGGAACACCTTGAGGAGAGCTAAGCCGAGCCTGAGCAGGACCGGGTCCTCCCTCTCCTCGACCTCGAACAGGTAGCCGTACGTGTAGTCCTCGTATTGGCCGTGAACATCGGTCGGCACGTAGACGACCCTCCTATCGTAGAAGACCGAGAGCCTCCCCGCGATCCTAGCGAGCCTGGGCCTCTCGCTCACGACGAACCAGAGCACTCTATTGGGCACTTTCAAGTAGCGCCCGAACCCCCTCTTGGGGGGGTAGACGACGCAGTTGACCTCGCTGTGGACCCTGCCGCGCGCCACGTCGTGGAGAAGTCTAGGCTGCTCGCCCCACCTGAGCTTGAGATCCTCGTAGGACTCGAGGGCGTCCAGCAGAGCATCGACCTCTCTCAGGAGCTTGTAGGTGAGCCTCCTCTCGTGGACCGCCGCGACGGTCCTGCCGGTCCTCCCCAACACGTGCTCCACCACGATGGAGTCCTCTGCTAGGTCGAAGCAGCCGGGCTGGAACCTCTCGACGAGGTCGCAGCGCCCGATCTCCTCGAGGGGGCGCCTGCCCCCGTCTTCGTCGACGAGGTAGCGCTTGATTCCGTATGGGGGGCCGAACTCGTAGAAGTTGATCCTCTCCCAGATTCTCCTCAGCCTCCGCTCGTTGAGCGAGCCATCGCGGCTCAGCACGCCGGCGGCCTCCAGAGCCCTCCTCTCTCGCTCATCGAGCTCTCTGCCCAGCCAGGGCGAGACGAGCTTCGCGATCCCGGTGAAGAGCGAGATGTAGAGGTTGCTCGGATTGACTTGGACCCTCTCGAGAGGCAGCGAGAGCCACTTCTTGAACGTGTCGAGCCCCTTAGAGAGGAGTTCCCAGTCCCAGAGGCCGAGGGGGATCACGATGCTCTCAGTGAAGGGTATGTCCTCTCTCCTCCCCTTTCTGCCCTCTCTCTGCCTGAACTCCCTGACCTCCTCGGGGAGGCCGTAGTGCACGACCCTAACGATCGTCCCCACATCTATGCCCTGCGAGAGGGTCCTCGGCGAGACGATGATTTTGAGCTCCCCGCGCCTCGCCTTCTCCTCGATCTCCTCCCTCCTCTCTTTCGGGACGAGGTGGTGATGCGAGGCCACGAGGTCTCCCAGCCTCTCCCTCAGCTTTCTGGTCAGCTCCTCGGCTCTCGCGATGCTGCGCGTGAAGACTAGGGTCACGCCGTCGCTCTCGGCGCAGCTCGAGAGCACCTCCTCGGGGTCGAGGCCCGGGCTCGGCACGTCGCGGCCTAGAGCCGAGAGAGCCGCTAAGAATCTGAAGGGGTCTCTCGAGAACTTCTCGTAGGAGCGCAGAGCTTCCGCGAACTCCGCGCCGAGCTCCTCGACCCTCTTTGGGTCGAGCGGCAGCGACCTGATCTTTTCCCATACACTCCTCAGGTCCTTGCCAAGGACGACGATCAGTCTGTTCTCGACCTGGAAGGGCTCTCCGTCGACGATCGAGCACTCCCGCCCAGTCTCGGTCTTCAGGAAAGAACACAGGTCCTCGGGGTTCGCTAGCGTGGCCGTTAGGACGGCGACTTGGAGCCCTCCGCTCATCCTCGTCAGGAATCTTACTATCGCCATCAGCAGGGCCAGAGACCTCGGCCCGTAGAAGTCCACCTCATCGATCACGAGGAGCTTTAGGTCTCGGAAGACCGAGGCCAGGAGAGGCCTCGAGGGGTGCTCGAGCGCGACCTTGAGCTCGTGCAGGAGGAAGGCCGGATTGGTAGTCACAATAGAGGCCTCGGCCAGAGCTCTCCTGAGAGCTCCGACCCCCTTCTCTCTCGCGAATCTCGCCCTCTCGAGAGCGTCTATTTTCAGCGCCCTCCTCCCCACGGCCCTCGCGTAGACCTCGAGCCTCTTGATCTGATCGGCCCCCAGAGCCAGCGTGGGGTAGACCGCGAGAACCTTGAAGGTCTGCTCCCTCGAGGCTCTCTTGAGCGCGTAAAGGGCCCAGGCCTCCGTCTTGCCCGAGCCCGCCCCGGAGCGGAGCACGAGGTTCTCCCCGCGGGAAAGAGCCTCGAGCGCCAGCAGCTGGTGATAGTAGAGCCTCTTGCCGGAGAGCCAGGGAGCCTCGCGCTCTATCCCGGGTATGATGTCGTCGAAAGAGACCTCGGATCTCCTCGGCAGGACTCGAGGCGAGACGTCGACTATCACCTCGTAGCCCATCGACCTCAATCGCTCGGCCGTATCGGCCACGATCATTTCTCAGAGCTCCTCTCGCGCTAGTCCCTAGCTCTCTTCCTCTCTTTATAGCGCTCGGACCCCTCGCGCTAAACTTTATAGAGCGACGAGGGGAGAAACCCCCCCGAGCTCGGCGGGCCCGTCGTCTAGCTGGCCAGGACGCCGCCCTGACGCGGCGGAGGTCCGGGGTTCAACTCCCCGCGGGCCCACTGATTGGGTTCGTTCTCGCTCGCGGAGCTCGAGGCGAGCCGACTCTCCGAGAGCCGGCGTTTATTAACTCCTTAGAGGTTTTAGATATATCGAGATAGAGCTGTCCGCTCATGTTCAGGCCGAGGCCTCTGTACCGAGGATCCTTTGGTCTACTCGTCCTCAAGATCCTCGAAGAGAGGGGAGAGGCTACGGGTTACGATCTGATGAAAGAGCTGAGGAGGCTCACTCACGAGCTCTACTCGCCGAGCCCAGGCCACGTCTACCCGCTGCTCAGGTCCCTGGAGAGGAGGGGCTTGGTCGCGTCTAGGAGGATCGACGAGAGGGTCCTCTACTCCCTCACCGAGAGGGGCAAGAGGGAGCTCGAGGAGAGGAGAGCGGAGGCCGAGGAGCTCCTGGAGAAGATCAAGCTCGTCACGAGCGACGATAAGCTCTCCGTGCACTTGGCCCTAAAGAAGCTCGTGGCCACGATCTTCGTCTACTCTCACGCCGTGGTGGGCGAGAAGGCGGTCGAGGTCTCTAGAATAATCGAGGAGGCCAGGGCCAAGATCGAGGAGCTCCTATCGAAGAGATAGAGGCGAGGCGCGTGGCTGGGGGGGCTGTCGTAGTCGAGGGCCTCGAGAAGATCTACTCGAGCGGCGTCAGAGCCCTCAAGGGCGTATCGTTCTCGGTGGAGGGGGGCGAGATATTCGGGCTTCTGGGCCCCAACGGGGCGGGCAAGACCACGCTCGTGAGGATATTGTCGACGCTCCTCAAGCCTACCAGAGGCAGAGCTCTCGTCGCAGGCCACGACGTGGTGGAGAGGCCGAACGACGTGAGGAGATCGATCGGCTACGTCCCTCAAGAGACATCGGTCGACGACGACCTCACGGGCTGGGAGAACCTGATGCTACAGGCCAGGCTCTACCACGTACCTCGGGCCGAGGCCGAGACGAGAGCCCGAGAGCTCTTAGATTTGCTGGAGCTCACCGACGCCGCGCGGAGAAAGGTCGAGACATATTCGGGGGGCATGAGGAGAAGGCTCGAGCTGGCCGGGGCTCTGCTCCACGAGCCGAGCGTCCTCTTCCTCGACGAGCCCACGCTTGGCCTCGACGTTCACACCAGAGCCAAGATATGGGAATACGTCGAGAGGCTCAGGAGAGAGCGAGGCGTGACGATACTCATGACGACTCACTACATGGAGGAGGCAGACGCTCTCTGCGATAGAGTCGCCATAATCGACGAGGGCGAGATAAAGGCGGTCGGCAGCCCGAGCGAGCTGAAGAGCTCTATAGGCGGAGACGTCATAGAGCTCGAGGCTCCCGAAGTCGGCGACGGGGAGATCGGGATCCTGAGGAGAGAGCTCGGCAGAGACGTCATCGATGTAGCCCTCGTAAATGGCGTGCTCAGAGTCAAGGCGCGCAGCGGCGAGAAGCTCTTGCCTAGGTTGATCGAGCTCCTCTTAACCAACGGCGTGAGGATAGAGAGCGTAACGCTCAAGAGGCCCGCGCTCGACGAGGTATTCCTCGAGCTGACCGGCAGTAGGCTTAGAGACGAGCGCTGGAGCAGAGAGGACTTCCGCAGGTTCAGGGCAACGCTGAGAGCCAGGAGAGCGTGAGGACCTTGAGCTCGCTTGAGCTGTTTTCCGAGCTGTGGGCCCTCACAGAGAGGGAGCTCGCGAAGTTCCTGAGGTCTCCCGTGATCGTCCTGATGATGATAATCCAGCCCGCTCTCTGGATCGGGCTCTTCGGCAAGGCCTTCAACGTGACGGGCCTCCTGAGGATCCCCGAGGAGGTCCTCGAGAAGCTGCCCCCCTACGTTACTCAGCAAGTTCAGCAGATCGTCAACGAGTCCCTTCGGAGGCTTTTCGGTTCTCCCGACGTCGATTACTTCAGCTACATGGCCGTCGGAATGGCGGCCGTGGCGGTGCTCTTCGCGGGGTTCAGCGGGGGGATGAGCATGTCGTGGGATAGGAGGCTCGGCTACTTGGAGAAGCTCCTGGCCGCCCCGGTGAGGAGGGAGAGCATACTCTTGGCCAAGGTCTTAGGCGCCTCGGTGAGAGGCCTCATTCAAGCCTCCCTCATTCTGCTGATCGCCGCGCCTATGGGCCTGAGGCTGAGGCCCGCTGGCGCGGCCGGGGTGGCTCTGGCCGCGCTGGGCCTCTTCGCCCTCGCGCTGGGCCTCTCCTCCCTCTTCACGGCAGTGACCGTGAGAGTGAAGAGCTGGGAGGTCCAGATGGCCGCTATGAACCTTCTTAATCTACCGCTCATGTTCGCGAGCAGAGTGCTCTACCCCTCTTCTATAATGCCCTCCTGGCTCAGGCCCGTGGCCGAGGCGAACCCTCTCTCGCACGCCGCGGACCTCTGCAGGGAGGCCCTCCTCTACGGGAACTCAGTCGCGCTAACCTCTCTCCTCGCGGAGGCCCTCATCCTTGCCGCCTTCTCTGGCGCGCTGCTCCTGGGCGGCCTCCTCGTTGCCAGGAGGGCGCTCGAGACGGTTGAGTGAGAGCTACGAGCAGACTCACGTAAATAAAGGTCAGAGAGAACATGGGAGACTGAGCGCGGGAGTGCAGACGGCATGAGTTGACTAAGAGCCAGAGCTCGCGGGCGGGTCGGAGAGCTTCTCGTGAGGCTCGCCGGGGTCCGCGACGCGCGCAAGATCTATGAGATATACTCGAGCGAGCTCGAGGCCCTCGACCCGGAGAGCTACGACTGGCTAGAGGCCTTCATAAGAGTCAGGTCCAAGCGCGGCAGAGTGCTTGTCGCCGAGATGGGCGGAGAGATCGTGGGCTTCGCCGTGATATATAAGCACAGAGACGAGGCCTACATCAGCGCTATCGCAGTAGATCGGGACTTTCGAGGAATGGGCGTGGGGAGCTCTCTGTTGGAGGAGGCGCAGAGGATCCTGTCGGAGGAGGGGGCGAGGAGGCTCAGCCTAAGCGTCAAGAGCGACAACCTGGCGGCTCTCGACTTCTACCTGCGGAGAGGCTTCGCCTTCAGGAGGCTCGTCCTCCTCATGGAGGCTGAGCCGACCGAGTTGCCGGAGCGAGCCGAGGAGGGCTACTCGGTGAGGCTCGGGAGAGCAGGGCGCGTCAGATTCTCGAGGCTCAGGCCCACTGCTTGGTGGTGGAACCTAACCGAGTCGGTGGACAGACTCGTCTACAAGAAGTTCCGCGGGCGAGTCGGCGCCGTACTCGTCTATAGGGGTTCGATGCTCAGGGGAGCGGCGGAGTATACTCCGGACGGCAAGCTCCTCGTAGATTATCTGGCTGTGTCCTCTTACTCATTGAGGGAAGCTCTTAGAGCCTTGTTGGTAGGGCTAAGGAGGCGGGCCGAGGAATTCGGGGCCGAAGCCGTGAGGATCCCCGTCGATGCCACGAAGTCGGGCATCACGGCGTTCCTGGTGGAGTGCGGCTTCGGCGTGTCTGGGAGCGAGTACGTGCTCGAGAAGAGCCTCGAGCAGCGCGCGGGCGGTCGACGGCCCCTCGAGTTAGGCTCGTCGAGCTCGAGAAGCTGAGGTAAATGAGCTGAGAACTTCGAGCTCCTCCGGCGGGACTCGGCGGACTACGACGAAGCCGTCCCTCCTCACGTAGACCCTGAGTCTTCTCCCTAGCGAGGCGCCCTTGCTCGCCGACGCCCTTCTAAGAGCCTCGACCACCTCCGTGAACGTCTCCTTGAGCTTTACCCCGACCTCGTCGGCCGCCCTAAACACACTCAACGCCGCCTCCTCGACGCCGACCCCCTCTTCTAACTCGACCACCGCGGTCGAGGACAGCTCCAGGAAGATTTCCAAAGTTTCGAGGGCCAGCCTCAGCTTCTCTCGAGCCCTCTTCTCTATCACTGATACGTTCTCCCTCGAGGTCCCCAGCGCCTCTGCCACCTTCTCCTGAGTGAGGCCTCTCAGCCTCAACCTCAGGACCTCGATTTGTCTCTCGGTCAGGAAACCGCGCCTACTCTTAGAGCTCACGCGCCTCGACCTCCACCGAGTGTTAGCACGCCCCCTCCTCTTTCCCAAACTCTCTCTCGAGATCCGCGAGGAGCCCTCCTCGGGCCTCAGTCGAGAGGAGCGACGAGTCTAGGAGAGCGTGATAAGCCAGGTGGCGCGCGCCCGCTCCCAAGTATATTGAGGCCTCGAGCGAGTAGAGCTCGGAGGCCCTTCGCGGATCCTCCGGTAGAGCCAGCGAGGCCTCCGAGAATAAGTCAGAGTGCCTACCCGAGAGCTCTAAGACGCCTCGCCAGAGCTCGGACCTGGGCTTGGGGTCCTCGAGGTCCTCGGGCCTGTTCACGTTGGCGAAAGTCCTAGGGTCTTCGGAGAGGAGCCCCGTCCCAGCCAAGAGAAGCCTCCTCGCTGCTCTGTGCAGATCTGTCGGCCTGCAGAGCCCTTTCCTCGCTCTCGCGAGCGCGGAGAACCTCTCCGCCGCGCGCCTCTCGGCGTAGGCTATCAGAGGCTCCAACGCCCCCCCGGCCCAGAGGGGCGAAGCCGCTTCAGCGCCTCTGCTCGCGGCCAGCGAAGCCAGGGCGGAGAGGGGGCCGGCGGCGAGCCAGGGGGCGTCGCCCGGAGCAATGAGATAAGCGTCGGCCTCGATCTCGTCGAAGACCGCGAGGAGCCCTCGAGCGGGGCCTCTGCACTCCTCCTCGCGATCGAGGACCAGGAGAGCCCTGGGGAGGACGCTCGCGAGCGAGCTCGCGAGCTCTCTCCTCGTCGAGACGACGACCTCCTCGGCTCCGGCCTCTACTAGGGCCCTCGCTACCCTGACCACCATAGGCTCGCCCCCCACCTCTCTGAGGAGCTTATTAGATCCGAAGCGTCTCGAGCGCCCCCCGGCTAGGATCACCCCCAGCAAGCTCAACTGGTCCGCCCCAGCGCGATATGCTCGCAAGGGCTTTATTTTACGACGCCGGAGCCCTCGCGGCGAGCCCTCTTGGGGACGCGGAGCTTAGCCCGCGACGCCGAGCTCTTGAGCGTCGAGGAGGCGAGGCGCAGGCTCTTCGAGAAGTTCTCTCTGCCTCTGAGGAGAACGAGGATTCCCGTCGAGGAGGCCTTAGGCAGAGTGCTCGCCGAGGACGTCGTCGCGCCCTTCGACAGGCCGCGCTATGATGAAGCGTTCTACGACGGCTACGCCCTGAGGAGCGAGGATACAGCGGGAGCCACTGAGGAGAGGCCCGCGAGACTTAAGATAGTCGGCTCGATGAGCACGCTCGACGAGCCCTCGAGCATGAAGTTGGCCGAGGGCCAGGCCGCCTACGTTCCATGCGGGGCCCCTCTGCCCCTGGGAGCGGACGCGGTGTTGAGGCTCGAGGAGGCGGCGGTCGATGGCGGAGAGCTGATAGTAACGCGCAAGTTGAAGCCAATGGAGAGTGTGATTAGGAGAGCCACAGACTTCGGGAGGGGCGAGGTGCTTCTGAGACGGGGCAGAGTGCTGAGGCCGCAGGATCTCTGCCTCCTCATGGAGATAGGAGCCTCGGAGGTGGAAGTGCTGGAGAGGCCGAGAGCAGTCCTCGTGCCGGTGGGCAGCGATCTCACCGAGAGGGCCAGGAGAGGAGTGAGGTTCCCCGACAACTACGCGAGGATGGTGGCGCTATTCCTCGAGCTGCTCGGGGTATCGACTCGAGTCTCTCCCCCGATCCCCGACGAACCCAAGCTCGTGGAGGGAGCGATCGAGGAGTCTCTACTCGAGGCGGACCTGGTCCTCGCGGTGGGGGGAGTCTCCGTTTCGAGAGAGGACGTAGTGCCGTCGGTCGTGAGAGAGATGGGAGAGATCGTCTTTCACGGGGTTGCGGTGAGCCCCGGCAAGGTGAGCGGATTCGCCGTGATTCGAGACAAGCCGCTCTTCATGGTTCCAGCTCACGTGGGTTCGACCATGGCTTGTCTGCTGCTCTTCGTGGCACCGGCCATCTCGTCAGCTCTGACGGGAAACGACGACCCGTACGTCGTGGTCTCGGCGAGGCTAACGCGAGATGCGAGGGGGAGGGCAGATAGAGCGGCTCTCAAGTTCTTCGCGCTCGAGCGCGAGGGCTCGGAGATTAACGCGCGCCCGGTCGAGGGCCCGCTGGGAGGATCCCCCCTCATCACGATGCTCACGAAGAGCTCGGGCTTCGCTGTGATCGGGCCCGGGGAGGCTAAGAGAGCGGGCGAGCTGATCGAGGCGAGGCTCCTGCCCTACACGCTCATGTACGCTTGACTCTCACGCTGTTGCCCACAACGTAGAACTCCCCATCTTCTCTAACCTCGAGTTTGAAGATCGGGGCCTCGGCCTTGACCCTCTCGAGGGCGCTTGAGAGGGCCTCGAGCGCTCTCTTCCTATCTCTCGCCGAGACTGCAATGAACAGAGCTATGTCCCCCGGGGAGAGCTCGCCGGAGGCGTGCGCTATGACCACCGAATTGACATTGGGATCCGACGAGAAGCTCTCGCTTATCTCGCGCAACTTGCGAGAGGCGAAGGGCTCGTAGGCCTCGTAGACCAATCTCTTGACTCTCTTACCATCCACTAAGCCCTTCACGCAGCCTACGAAGATCGCTATGCCCCCAAAGCCCTCAGGCCCCCCGGAGCTCGCGAGCTCGCGGAGCAGAGAGGCGACGTCCTCGGGCGTCACCTTATCTAGGACCGAGCCCTCGAATCTCCGAGTCAAGCCTCATCCACCCGAGGGGATCGGCGCGAGAGCCACTTCGTCTTCCTCCCTCAACGTGGGGTCTCCTCTCGCGGCCTCGCCATTGATCAGGACGAGCGACGGATGAGCCCTGAGGGCCTCGGCGAGCCGCGGGAGCTCGCGCGAAAGGACTTCGATTAGCTCCGAGAGCTTGGAGCCGTCCTCGAGCTCTACCTCGAGCTCGCCGATACCCCCGGCCGCGTCTCGGAACAGCGAGAAGAGCCTCACCCTGATTCTCAAGGTCCAGCCCCTTCCTTCCTCTTCTCCACGACTCTGACCCCCTCGATCCTCGTCTCCGGATACAGGCCTAGCTCGTCCTTTTCGTGCTTCTTCACCATGTCCCATATCGTCAGGAGAGCGGCCGAGACGCCGACGAGGGCCTCCATCTCGGCCCCTGTCTTCGCGGTGGTCTTCACCGAGACCCTCACTCTGACCCCTTCCTCGAGTAGCTCGTGCTCGACGCCGACCCACTCGATCGGTATATTGTGGGCCAGAGGTAGGAGCTCCGGCGTCCTCTTCACGGCCAGCACGGCCGCGACGCTGCTCACAGCGAGCACGTCGCCCTTTTCGACAGCCCCGGCTCTTATCCTCTCGACGGTCTCTCTCCTCAGCCTGATCACGCCCTCGGCCACCGAGACCCTAACGACCTCGGGCTTTGACGATACATCGATCATCTTGAGGGCCTCGCTCAAGCGCCTCGCCTCGCCCTATACGTCGGGGACCTCGAGAGCCAGAAATACGACAGAGCCCCGATTAGGCCCTCGAGGTCTCCAGTTCTCAGCCACGGCCTCAGGTCAAGCGAGGGCCCCCCGTAGAGACACGCCCTGGCCACGCCCTCAGGCGACACTCTGAGCCTCACACAGGCGGAGCACATCTCGAGGTCGGCGTAGCCTTTCACCACGTCGACTTTCGCGCCGCTCGGCAAGACGTAGACAGGCCTTCTGTGGAGCTCCCTCCTGTAAAAGTAAGAGGCCAACGACGAGAGCTCCGCTTCGACTTCTCCGAGGCCCACGTGTTCGCGCCTCCACCACTCGAGCCCGTTGGGTTCCACCGGCACGAGCTCTATCAAACTCACGTCGAAGCCTTCCCTCGACGCGAGCTCCAACAGCTCCCTCAGCTCCCCGGCGTTCGACCTCATGACGGTGAAATTCAGCTTGACTTTCATTCCGGCTCTCTTGGCCGCTCTAGCTCCCTCCAGGACCTCCTCAAGGGATCCTCCCCTCGTGATCTCCCCGAAAAAGTCTCGGGTTCAACGAGTGGAGGCTGATGTTGACTCTGCGCAGACCCGCCTCGGCCAGCTCCCGGGCCAAGTCGCTCAAAAGAGAACCGTTCGTAGTCATCGAGATCTCGTTAATTCCGCCCCGCTTAGCGGCCGAGACGAGATCCACCGCGTCTCCCCTCGTCAGGGGCTCCCCGCCGGTCAGCTTCGCCTCCGAGGCCCCGAGCGATGAGGCGGCCCTCGCGAGGAGCTCGACCTCGCGAGGCCTCAGCTCCTCGACCGGTCCTCTCTCGAGCCCCTCCGCGTGACAGAAGAAGCATCTGAAGTTGCATCTGTAAGTGACGCTAATCCTGAGCCCCCTCAGCGGACGCGAGAAGCGATCGATCAACATTAGCGCTGGCCACCGCTCGAGCCTCCGAGCGTAAATATTTATGTTTTACGAGAAAACCTCAGTATAGTTCAGTATAATCTACCTCATTTGACTATTTGACTTATAGGCGGAGCCTCCGTGCGCCTAAATATATTCTCATATTTCTCGATTCTTGAAGCTCTCTCCCGCGGGGAGTTCCCTTGAGCTCTCGCAGGGTAGCAGTCGCTCTCTTCTTCGTAATTGTAGTAATTTCCGTTGTTTACATAGGAGCTCTCTCGAAGAAAAGCGAGAGGCTCGTGGTCTATGCCGGGGCGGCCGCCGCGCCCGTCTATCGAGAAGCGGTCGAGGTCTTCCAGCGAGAGACAGGAGTCCGGGTAGAGCTCAGGCTCGGCGGCTCGGGGGCTCTGCTCTCTCAACTCCTCGTGGCCCGCGACGGAGACCTCTACGTGCCCGGCTCCCAGGAATTCTTATGGAGAGCCGCTCAACTCGGCGTGCTCGACTCCTCGAGGAGGCCCGTCGTCTTGGCCTATCTCGTTCCGGCTCTGATAGTTGCCAAGGGGAATCCGAAGAACATCACGAGCATCGAGGATCTCGCGAGGCCGGGCGTGTCGATTGCGATCGCCGACCCCGAGGCGGTCTGCGTGGGGTTGTACGCGAAGGAGATACTCGAGAGGATCGGGCTGTGGAGCGAAGCCTCCAAGAACATCAAGGTCTACGCCTCGAGCTGTGAGCACCTGGCTTCCCTCGTCACGACGGGCGCTGTGGACGCGGTCCTGGGATGGCACGTGTTTCACTTCTGGGACCCCAACGCGACGGAACTTGTGCTCTTGAGGCCCGGCGAGGCGGCGAGGATAGGCTACATAGCGGGGGCGGTCACCGCCTACTCGAAAAACAAAGAGCTCGCCGAGGAGTTCCTCAAGTTTCTCTCGTCAGAGAAAATGGCCGAGGTCTGGAGGAGGTACGGGTATCTACCAACCCTCGAGGAGGCTCTCAAGCTGGCGCCGGGCGCCACGGCGGAGGAGCTCCCATGAGGCTCCCGCTCTTCTCGATCGCTTGCTACGCGGCTCTCCTCCTCGCGTCCTCGCTCTCTCTGGCCGCGCTGCTGGCCCCTCTCCTCGTGGGTCCGAGCGATATACTCAGGGAGCTCTCCTCGGCGAGGTCGCTGAGAGCGCTCGTCCTCAGCGCCTCCACCGCCACGGCGTCCCTCGCCGCCTCGCTGCTCATCGCGCTCCCGACGGCCTACGCTCTCTCCAAGAAGAACTTCCCCGGTCGAGGAGTCCTATTGGAGTTGAGTAAGCTGCCGGCCGTCATGCCGCCCATAGCGCTCGGCCTCTCTCTCCTGCTCTTCCTCAAGCGCACGAGCGTCGGAGCGGCTCTCGACTCGCTCGTCGGCTTGACATTCGAGGTGCCCGGCATAGTGTTAGCTCAGATGGCCGTGGTGCTCCCAGTGATGGTGTCCTACCTCAAGGACGTATTCGACGCGGTGGATGATAGGCACATCCTAATGGCCAGGAGCCTCGGGCTCTCGGAGTTCGAGGCTTTGGTCAAGGTGGCGATCCCGATGAGGTGGAGAGGGATCTTGGGGGCGAGCTCGCTGGCCTGGGTCAGAGCCGCCGGCGAGTTTGGGGCGACGCTCATGGTGGCCGGGGCCACTCCACACAAGACCGAGACTCTGCCCATCTCGCTCTACCTGGCCATAGCTCGAGGAGATTTGGCTCACGCCGCCGCCTCGGCTCTAGTCCTGGCCGCTCTGGGAGCGCTCGCGCTGGCGACGCTGAGGATCGCGGGGAGGTCCGTCGAATGATCGAGGTCCTTGGAATAGCGGTGAGAAGAGGCGCCTTCACGCTGGAGATCGAGGAGCTGAGGGTAGAGCGAGGCGAGATCCTCGCGGTCATGGGCCCCAATGGGGCGGGCAAGACCACTCTCCTAGAGACGCTGGCAGGCTTCATCAAGCCCGAGAGAGGGAGGATCCTCCTCGGGGGCCTGGACGTCACGAGGCTCCCGCCCGAGGCCAGGGGAGTGGGCTACGTTCCCCAGGACCTCCTGCTCTTCCCCCACATGACGGTGTGGGAGAACGTGGCGCTCAAGCTGAGGAGGCGCGAGGACCTGGCCAGAGCTCGCGAGGCGTGCTCTCTCCTCGGCCTCGATGGGCTCCTGAGCAGGAAAGCTGGGGAGCTGAGCGGAGGGCAGAGGCAGAGGGTGGCTCTGGCTCGAGCTCTGGTCAGAGCCGAGAGAGCCCTGCTCCTCGACGAGCCCCTCTCGTCGATCGACGCGGAGTCCCGAGAGAGGGTCGCGTCCGAGACCGAGAGCGTCCTCAGGGCTTGGGTCGAGAGGAGCAGAGTCCCGACGATCTACGTCAGTCACGACTCGAGCGAGGTCGAGAAGCTAGCCGATAGGGTCGTCTTGCTCAGGGGGGGGCAGGATAGTCGGAGGGCGGACGAGCTGACGCGTCTCGGCATTAAGAGCCTGCTTGTTTCTTCCTCTCTTCCTCGAGGATTTGAGTCACGACTCTCCTAAGCTCCTCCTCGGATGTCTTGACATCGCTCACCGCCTTCGAGGCCTCTCTCTTGACCCCCTCCCCGACCTCCTCCATCTCCTTGGAGGCTCGTCTGAACTCTCTTATCGCCTCGCCGATTCCCCTAGCTAGCTGAGGCAGCTTGCTAGGTACTAGGAGGAGCAGAACGACGATGAGACCCAAGATGATCAGCTCGGTCGTGCCGAGGCTAAATGGCATGAGATGATCACCGAGCGCTCTCTCCGCGCTCACGAGTCGTCGCGCAAATATTAATTCGTTTCCAGGGCCTCGGCGAGAGCTAGAGCTCTCCCGAGGTCCCCAGCTTTCTCAGCTTCTCAGCCAGCTCCTCGTACCAGGCCGGAGTTCTCGGCTCCTCGATCCTCCTCGCCGGCGTGTAGGGCTTGATGTCGAGGACGGGAGTCCCGTCGAATAGGTCCAGTCCCGATACGATGAGCCTCCTGCCCTCAACTCTCTTCAACTCAACTATGGTCAGAGCCAGCGGGTTGGGCCTGTGGGGCGAGTCGGTGCAGAACACCCCAACGAGGGGGAGGCTCTCGAGAGGGACGCCCAATCTGGCGAGCCTCATCGGTCTGACGAGCAGAGTCCTCCTCTGCTCCTCCGTTACTTTGTGTAGATAGGCCAACACGATCAGGTGCGAGAACCCCTCGATCCCTTTGAGGCCCTCGGCGTATTCCTCGAGGACCTCGATCTCGCCCTCCACCCCTCTCGGCGAGGACTTCACCTCCTCGTCGCAGCGCGGAACTCTCACGTAACCTATAGGCTTCACCTCGAAGGAGAGCCGCTGGGGGCTCAAGCTCCTCAGCTCCGAGGGGGAGACCCTCAGCGCTCGAGCTCCTCGACCTCTCGGAACCAGGGCCTCGACGTGCCGACCTTGCTCCTCGCGATCCACCTCTTGGTCTTTGGAGCTCTCTCGAGAACGTCGAGCAGTTCGTCGATTCTCGAGATAGCTGCTCTGGCCTCTTCGAGTCCCCGGGACTCGAGGAGCTCCCTTGCCCTCTTGAGGTTGGTCACCGCATCGTACCAGAAGCCCCAGTCGTCCGATAAGATCGAGACAACGTATCTCGAGTCTACGCACTCTCTGTCCTCCCCCTCGCACAGCTCGTGAGCGCGTAGGATCGCTGCGACGTCCAGGAGGTCTCCTCTCGTGGACCTCACTATCTGGAGCTTGCTGAGGAGCAGGTCCGCCAGAGGCAGCGTTGGGTAGTCCAGCTCGAGCCTCCCTCTCCCCGGCCCCTCGCCGAAGGGCACGTCGTGATTGAACTCGAGCTTGTCAAAGAACACGTCCACCTCGAAGCCCAGCGTCGGATGGACGTAGATGAGCCTCTTGTGCCCGTACATCATCTTGAAGAGGGGGTTCGACTCGAGCCCCAGTCCTCTCTCGAGGAGCTCCACCACTTGCTTCCTCTGCTTGCCGTAGGCCGCGAGGTCCACATCCTTGAACGTTCCGTTGTGAGCCTCGAACCTGCCGAGGGACCTCGCCAGCTCAACGGCGTCGGGCTCGTGGAGCGAGTGCAGGTACACGGCGCAAGCCCCCAGAATCCTCAGCACGACCCCCCTCCTCCGAGCCTCCTCGATCATCTCGACGGCCTTGGCCGCGAACTCGTCGACGTCGAGAGGGGGCCTCATCTCAGCCCTCTACCCTCCAATATCCTCCCAGTTCTCCCCCTCTCAGCTCCACGACGTATCCCCTGAGGATCCCCTCGCTGTACTCGCTGCCCGGGTTCAGGACGACCGTTCCGCCCACTCTGTCAACGCCGCTGGACTCGTGAATGTGGCCGTGGAGGCCGACCAGAGGACGCACGTCTTCCAACACGCGCCTCACGGCAACACTGCCTACGTGCTCTGTGAGGACCACACCTCCGATCACCACGGGCCTCAGGCTTCTGTCCAGCTTGGGAGCTATGTCGAGGTTAGTCCCGTGGGGCGGGCAGTGGAGATTGAAGACGGCCCTCTCGGGCCTGTCGAGCTCCGAGGCGAGAGCCCTCAGGTGCTTCTCGAGCTCCTCCTCCGCCATCTCTCTCGGAGTTCTCCAAGGCGTCGGATTGACGTAGGGAGACGATAGGATCTCGTGCCCTCCGAGCTCCTCGACGCCGCCCAGCGGAGTCGTGGTCACGCGGTCCTCGAACTCTCTCAGGACCTCGTCTACGAAGAAGTCGTCGTCGTTGCCGGGCATGACTACGACCCTCACCTCGGCCCTCGCCTTCTCGACGGCCTGTTCTAGCCAGAGCCTGAGCCTCTCGACGATCTTCTCGTGCATCAACTTCTCGACGAGCTCGGGCTTGCTCCTCAGCTCCTCGAGCTCGCTGTCCGTTACTCTCACGTAGTAGGCTCCCGCCCCCTCGAGCCTCTCCTCGAATGCCGAGACCTCGGCCTCTCCTCGCAGCCTCCACTTTCTCCCGAAGTACCTCGCATGATACTCGTCTCCCCTCTTCACTATTGGCACGAGGACCTTGCCCGTGAGATCGCCCGCCATCACCAGGACGTCGGCCCCGTAGACCTCGGCGGATCTGAGCCACTTCCTCCAAACGAGCGAGGAGCCGTGAACGTCCGTGGCGAAAAAGACTCTCACCTTCCACCCTCTCCTAAGCCGGCGGTATCTGAGCAAAGACCCTGCTGGGCTCTATTCCCCTCTCTCTGTTCTTCTGCGACATGTAGGCGAAGATAAGGAGGCCGGCCGTGCCGACGACGACGTTCACGAGTACTATCGCGGGGTCGCTGTAGGCCGTCAATATCATGAAGAACCAGCCCAGAGCGAAGACGAGAGCGCCGACGACGGTGCAGAGCCTCCTCGATGGCAACACCACTTTATCGAAGAGGTCGGGCCTCCAGTGTGGCATAAGCATGAGGGCCAGGCCGACGGGCCAGACGAAGAATAACACGCTGAAGTCCATGAACGATATGAGAGCGGCGGCCGCTCCGTAGCCCATGTTCTCCATGTAGGTCATGAGCGCGCCGAACAGAGCCATGATCGCTATCACGTGGTTGGCCCACGTGGGGGCAGCCCACCTGGGGGAGACGGAGGCCAGGCGCTCCGGCAGCATCCTGTCGAAGGCCATCGAGAAGAAGCCCCTGACTCCTCCGACCCATATCGGTATTATCGTGTTGAGGTACCACAAGACGAAGCACGCGCCGAGCGTTACTGCAACAGCGGGGCTCCCGAGGAGCATCGACGCGTAGAACGGTATCGAGGGATCCGGCGGAGGGACCCCGAGGATTCTCTCCAGCACGTCGGGGTACTCCGACTTCAGGTACGCGTAAGAGGCGAGGAAGTCGTAGCCGAAGGCTCTCTGAGCCAAGTAGGGCAGCGTCAAGTAAACCAGCGTCACGATGACGAATCCGGTCAAATAGCCTCGGAAGTAGCTGCGCGAGGGGTCCTTGACCTCGCTCCCGACGAACGTCACGATCTCGACCCCCGTGAAGGCCCACAGCGTCCACAGCAACATTCCGTAGCTCCCGGCGAGGAGGCCGACGGGAGAGAGGGGCTCCACGCCTCCTCGGCCCTCCACGGCGGTCGAGAGCACGGAGCTCGCGGCGCCGGAGCCGAACACGGCGTCGAAGCTCCTCTGACCGGCCCCGGGCTCGGCGGCGGCCAGGACCAGCATGGCCGTCAGGGTGGCCGCGAGGGGCAGAACCACGAGAACTCTCATGGTCCACTTGATCACTCTCATCCCCAAGTAGTTGAGAGCCCACACGACGAGCACGACGATTATCGCGACGACTAGCTGATTTCTCGGCTCAACGAGGCTCTCGGCCAGCCTGAGCATCGAGGGGCTCCCGGTCGCTGCGGCCGCCACGGTCAGGGGGCCGCTCAACACCTTGATCCCAATGAACGCGAGGAAGCCGGATGCCATCGCCGCTCCTCCGCCGATCACGAAGTACCAGAAGGGCAAGAAGCCGAGGACGGGGTGGATCGCCCTGGAGACGAAGACGTAGAGGCTGCTGGACCTGGGGAAGGACGCAGCTATCAGAGCGAAGGCCACCACGAGGGGCAAGAACATCAGGCCGGCGAGGGCGAAGGACAACACGATGCTGCCTCCATAGCACGAGGGGTCCCCCAATATCTTGACCGAGTAATAGGTTATGCCGGAAGCCGCCGGCGTGGCGAGAACCCAGAGAGCCACGTCGAGCCACGAGAGCTCTCTCACGAGACCCGACGCTCTCCTGACGAAGACCTCCTCGGTCAACCTCATCGACCCGTCGGGCGTGCGGTGTAGGTTAACGAGTATATAATCAGATCGTTCTGCTCGTGAGATAGGGCATCGCTGCTCGTTAATAAGCGTCGACGAGGCAGTTAACCGAGAAGCTCACGCATTCTCCGGCCAAAGAGGCCGCCCAGGGGCCCCGCCCTCTCAGGCTCCCCTCATGGCCACGAGGATGGAGGCAGCTATTATGAGGCCGGCGCCTATCATCTTCCTCGGACCGACGAGCTCCACCCCGGTGAGCCTCGCGTAGATCTGCGTGATGGCTGGCGAAAGAGAGATCACGACGACGGTGGGCGAAACTCCCAGCGCACCTATGCTCAGGGCGAAGAGCGAACCCCCCACTACGAGGTCTAAGACAGCTATGAGCGGTAGAGCGCTCCACCCCTTCGGCGGGAGGGGAGAGGGGGCTCTCCCTCTCGCGGTGAGCTGAATCCACGCAGCCAAAGCGGCGGCAGCCACCCTTGCGTAGGCTATCGAGAAGAAGTCCACGCTCTCGCTGGCCAGCTTGATGCACGAGACGCTGGCGACCCAGGAGAGGGCGGCGCCGAGCGCGTAGGCGATGCCCGCCGCTCCGGCTCTCCCCTCGCCGCTCGACACCACGACTACGCCCGCGAACGCGATCAGCGAAGCCGTCACGACTTCGGGCCTCAATCGCTCTCCCAAGAGCGAGGCGGCGAACTGCGACAACACGATGTACGTGTAGGCCACGGGAGCAGCTACGGAGGGCCCCGAGCGTCTTATGGCCCCGAAGTAGAGCGTGTCCCCTATCCAGAGGCCGAAGAGCCCCGAGGCGGCGGCGAAGAGGAGGTCTCTGCTCGGCTCGAGCTTGAGAGCGGCAGCAGGGGATGAGAGGACGGCCGCGTAGAGGAGCCTCCTGGCGTTGAGGGCCAAGGGCCCCGAGCCCCTCATGTAGGACCTGTAGGGGAAAACTATGAGCGCCCATATCGTGGCCGCTAGGGGGGCGGCCAAGAGCCCCGCCGGCCTCCAGGCGCCGACTCCATCCAATGAGCCCCTTCCACCTCGACGAGCGGGTGTGCGAGGAGGAGCAAATATAACGATGACAAGCTCCCGAGAGGCCCTCGGCCGCGACTCACAGGCTCGGGAGGCCGAGGATTCTAGGCCTCTCGCCGAGCTTCGCGTACCCCCACGGCATAGCCTGGAAGTTATGAGAGGCTCCCACGCGCCCACGAACGTCCAGCCCCAATAGGCCGAGCGTGCCGCGACCTCTCCTCGCCGTGACCTCCGAGACCACAGCATTTAGAGCTTCGACCAAGTCGCCGAGCCTCTCTACCAGCTCGACAGCTCGCCTGGACGCGGACTCAAGTATTATGACCTCGCCAATCCCCGTGGCCACGACCGCGGCCGAGCGACTCGCGTAGAATCCGGCTCCGGGGATGGGGGTGTCGCCGACCCGCCCGGGCAGCTTGCCGGTTATACCGCCCGTGCTAGCTGCAGCGGCCAGGCGGCACTCGTCGTCTAGAGCGACCGCCCCGACGGTGTCGACGAGCGGGGAGAGCGCCCGGGCCCAGGGCCTCCCCTCGAGGGGCCAAGCCGGGGCCTCGCCGCGGCACGTCGGCTCCAGCCTGGCGAGGCCCGCGAGCTCGGCGAGCCTGGCGGCCCCCTCGCCGACGAGGAGCACGTGCGGAGTGCTGCGCATCACCTCTAGAGCGGCCAACACGGGGTTTCTGAAGCCTCGGAGAGCTCCGACGGCTCCGGCGTCGCCCGTCGAGCCGTCCATGACTCCGGCGTCCATCTCGACGCAGCCCTCTGAGTTGAGCGTAGAGCCCGAGCCGGCGTTGAGCACCTCGCTGTCCTCGAGGACCCTCACGGCCTCGACGGCGGCGGCGAGCGCCCCCCGCTCGATCTCCTCAAGCCCCCGCTCGATCGCCTCGGAGAGAGCTCTCTCGACGGCAGAGTAGCCTCTATCGGGCCTCCAGCGACCGGCCCCTCCGTGGGCCGCCACAGCGGCCGTACACGCCAAGGCGCGGGCCCCCCTCCTCGGCTCAACGCGAGTGGTATTTTTGCGCCAGAGCTCGAGGAGAGCCTCGCGCCGAGAACGAGAGGCAAGGGAGAGAAAGGAGAAAAACGGGCTCCCGTGTCACTCGACGGATATCAGAGTCTCGGTGGCTTCTACCCCCTTTACTCCGTGGATGCGCTTGACCGCGTCGTATAGGCTCTTGAGGTCGGGGACCTCGAGGACCGCTATAATATCGCAGTGGCCCGCCACTGGGTAGGCCTCCTTGACTCCCTCAGTCCTCCTGACCGCTTCGAGGACCCCTTCGAGCAGGCCGGCCGTTGCGTGTATCTCGACGAAAGCTCTCAACGCGATCCCCGAGCTCTTCTCGAGGGCCTAGCATAAAAGCCCTCTCTCAGCTCCGCGCGAAGGGGGGGTCGACGCTTGATCAGGGTCTCGGTGCGAGGGAGGCCGAGCTATTGGAGGCTCACCGTTTACTCGTGGTTGTTGGAGATCAGAGAGATCCTGGAGGGGGAGCTGGGCGAGGAAGTATCCATTGAAATCGAGGAGGGAGAGAGCGAGCTCCCCGAGCTCTTGGTGGATGGGGTCCCGATCGGTGAGGGGGTGCCGGGGGAAGAGGGTTATCTCATCGAGATAGTCAAGAAGGCCGTCGAGAGCCTTAGGGTATCAAGGCTCTAAGTCGAGGCCCCTCGCCTCCCGAGCTCCTCGGAACGAGGAGCTCCGGGCGACGAGGCTGAGGGCTCGGCTCGCTCCCCAGCGACGCCGCCCGCTTTATATCCCTCGGCCTCTCAAGGCTCCGCGGGGATCGAGGACGATAGACGTCGAGAGGCTCGCGGTCCTCAAGAATTTGCCCAGGACGGGTTGGCTCCTCAGAGGGATCCCGCCGGCCGCCGCGGAGAGCGTGGCCGGGCACTCTTTCGAGGCCGCGGTCTACGCCCTGATGCTGTGCCGAGAGCTCTCGAGGAAGGGCTTCGCAGCGGACCTCGGGAGAGCTCTGACGCTAGCTCTATTGCACGACTCGGAGGAGGCGCTCCTCGGCGACGTCGTGAAGCGCGCCAAGCTCAGAGCTCGAGGCCTCGAGGAGGCGAGGCTGGAGGCTCTGAGAGAGCTGGGGCTGGGGGAGCTGACCGAGCTCCTGAGAGAATACGCCGAGCTCTCCAGCGTCGAGGGGGTGATTGCGAAGATCTCGGACCTCCTGGCCACCGCGAATCAGGCGGCGAGGTACCTGGACTCGGGCTACCGAGGGGTCGAGGACATAGCTCTGGGGGCTCTGAGCGAGCTGGACTCCCTCTTGAGAGGGCTGAGAGACGAGGAGCTCGGGAGGGCGCTGAGCGAAGTGATCGGGAAGCTCGTCTCGCCCATCCTCCGCCGTCCCCGAGCCTAGAGCCGTCGAGGCTTCAGGGCCGAGACGAAGAAGCTAACCGCGAAGTACGCGAGCAGAAGAGACACGGCGAGCAGGAGGACCCCGTACGCTCCCGCCCCCAAGACGCTCGCGACCCCTCCTCCGGCCGCTAGAAGAGCGAGCCAGGCGTAGTCCATCCACACGTGGCTGAGGTACATTAAAGCGAGACCTCCTCGACCCGCCTCGACCGCTCTGGCAACGAGGGGCTGACCAACCGTCAGCCACCACAGGAGGAAATAGGGGTTCAGGCCCGTGAGGAGCGCGCCGGTCCACAGAGCTCCGCCGACGCTCATAGGGCTCGCGGTCGACGTTGCGGTCTCCGCCGACGCCCCGAGGAGGATCGCAACGGCGTCTCGAGCTACGAGATAAGCGAAGAACGCCATGAAGGCCGCCACGGCGAGACTCATTGGTCTCGAGTATCTCTCGAGGAGGGGCCTCACGTGGCTCCTCCACTTGGCTAGAACGACGACGTAGGGGAGCTCGAAGAGCGTGTGACCGACCGCGAGCGCGAGGCCGCCGAGGGCCCCCAAGCTCGCCCCGACCGCCACGGCCGAGGCGGAGAGAGGACCCGGGCTGAGCGCTCCGCTGGCCGATATCGCCACGGTCGTCGCGGCTAAGGAGAGAAGCGAGGAGGGCAAGGCCGCGGCCTCGCGCGAGTGGCGCAGCCAGCCCTCTTATCGATTTCCCCGAGCTCTCCCGCCGTCATAACGCTCTTCCGACTCGAGGCATAGCCCCCATGTCCGAGGAGAAGGAAAAGAGAGGAGCGACCAGGAGGGAGCTCCCCGCCATTACGGCGGCCGGCGCCACAGGTCTTCCCCGGACCGTCACCAAGACCAGACTCTCCTCATCACGACGACCCGGACCACCACGGAGAACGGAGACCGGAGCGGTCACCGAGCCGGAACGATCTGCAGACCATGATCCTCCGCTCCGCCTCCGCTCGCGTCTGACGCTCAGATCAAGCGGGTGATAGAAGCCGACGCAGTCGTAGTGGGAGCGTGGGGTGGTGAGCCTCGTCGTGGCGAGCGTTGCCAATGGGGGGCGAGGGTCGTGGTCCTAGAGAAGCACTCCACAGCTGAAAGGAGCCCACATAGGTCCCGGCCCCGGCGGGAAGCTCCTCGAAGAGGCCGGAGTATCCGTCGACTGCAAGAGGGCGCCGCGGCAAATAGACGTCATATCGGGTAATAAGGTCGACGAGAAGCTCCAGGTCCTTGACAAGGATGGCAAGCCCGTATCCGGTCTCTACGCGGCGGGCAGCGCCGCCGAGGGCCTTTACGCTCAGCGCTACTCGCCGGCCTTCCTATCCGGTTTAAGCAGAAGAACGCGACGCAGGGCTACCCGACCGAGAAAACGCCGTCAAGCAAAGGTGAGCCCGGTCGCCGTCTCCGCCCCCTTCTTTTCCCCTTTCGCGCAGCAGCCCGAGAGCTATAAAGCGATCGGCGCGAGATCGATCAGCGAGGCCCGGTGAAGACTGTAGCCCGCGCCGCTAGGCGCGGCTGAGCGGTGAAGACGCCCTCGATCACGGAGGGCCCTTCTCGGCTCACACCGCCCGCGACGAGTACGTCGGTCAGGTCCCGAGGCGTCGAGAGCGAGCTGGGGGAGGGCCCTCGGAGGTCGAGCGATAGACGCGAGTCGGCGCGGCGGAGAATCGCAAGTGGCTCGAGAGCCGCTCCCGTGCTCAAAGCCTCGGAGCCGCTCGAGGTCCGCCGAGCCTGGAGTACGCGCTCTTCAGCTGCTCTTGTCTCCTGAGCCAGCCCCTTTCCCACTCCTGTTTGCACCTCTCGCTGCAGAACACGATGGCTTTGTTGACGCAACACGTCTTGAGAGCGTGCACCGGGTCGGAGACGAGCCTGCCGCAGACGGCGCATCTGGTCGGGCCGGACCCCGCCTCTTCGACCGAGAAGGGCAAAAACGTCACCTCCACCCGAGTCTAGGGAGCTCGGAGCGGCAGCGCGCGCAGAGGCCGTGGTGAGTGGAGCAAGACGAGCAGACCCTCCTGCCGCATCTCCTGCACGTCGACGTCGCGGCTCTCTCGCCGCAGAGAGCGCAGAGAGAGCTCAACTCCTGAGGTCCTCGATTATTCGCCTGGCGACCCTCTTCCCGGACAATAGCATGGCCCCGAATATCGGCCCCATCCTCGGAGTGCCGTGGACCGCGGCGACGGCCATGCCCGTCACGTAGAGGCCCGGGACGAGCCTGCCCGTGTTCTCGACGACTAGCCTCTCTCCCTCGGCGGCGTGAGCCGATTTCTCGCCCCGAGGTCTCAGAGCGAGCTCGGGTATCTTCCTAGAAGCCACGCTCACGACTTCCGCGTCGTGGCCCGTGGCGTCGACGACCGCCCTCGACCACACAAAGAGAGGATCGACGTGGAGGCCGGCCATCGTCACGGCGGTCCACTGAATCGCCACCCCCCTTATCTCGAGGGGGTCGGGCCTGTAGATCACGTCGTCGACGGTGACCCCGTGTATTATCTTGGCGCCCGCGTCGATGGCCCCCGCTGCGAGCTTCGCCATGAACTCCGCCGCATCGACGACGTAGAGTCCGTCCACCCCGGAGGGCCTCGCCCTTATGCCGAAGTCGTCGAGGACCTCCTTGGCCTCCTCCTCGACGACTATCTTGTGGAACAGCATGCCTCCTCCTCCTATTCCCCCGCCGAAGCTCAGCCTCCTCTCGAAGATCACGGTCTTGAGGCCGGCCTCGGCGGTGTACTTCGCCGTCACCATGCCCGAGGGCCCCGCTCCCACCACTACCACGTCGACGGACGAGAGCTCGGCCCACTCCCTAGAGGCGTGCTCGACGATGATCCTCGTTATCGCCGCCTCGAGCGGCTCGACTCTCTGGAGCGAGGCGAGAGAAAGGGCGCTCAAGCCGGATCGCCGAGACGAGCTGAGCCAAACCGATTTATATATTTGATTTTTATCTGGTTATCATCGATTGAGGAGACCGGGCCCGGCAGAACCGCGTGAGTCATCGTGAACTTGGAGACGCGAGTCAGGCGGAGATCGCGGCGGGGGAGCCGAGCCCTCCCCTCGAAGCGCCCTCTCCAGCGCGATCCGGAGACCCGCGACCGAGTGCGCTAGGCCAGCGCGGCGGCGACCAGCTGGGGGCTCCTCGCATGAGGTAATTATCCGGAGACCGGCTCCAGGAACCGCCGAGAGGGGAGAGAAGAGGTCAGCTCGACGACCAGCGCCGCCGGAGCCACGCGAAGAGCCCAGCTTCAAAGTCGACCGCCGAGCCTTCTCCGCGTTTGGCGTTTTGATGCCACGAGCCCTGAGAAGACTCGGTGAGCTCGAGATCGCGCGTGCCCCCTCAGAGGAGGGCACTCGAGCCTCTCGCTCTGGCGCCGGCGCTCAGGATCCCGGCCTTCGCCGCGGCAGCTCTGAGCCTAGAGAAATTTATACCCAAATCTTAGACCCCTCGCGAGGCTCGAGGGGCGCGGGGAGATGGAGGAAACGATACTGCTCCCGCTGCCCAGGCTCAGAGGCGAGATAAGCGTCGAGGAGGCCCTGGCCTCGAGGAGATCGGTGAGAGAGTTCTCGCCCGACCCCCTCACGGTCGAGGAGCTCTCTCAGATCCTGTGGGCCGCCTACGGAGTGAGCGAGACCAAGTGGGGCCTGAGGACTGCCCCGAGCGCGGGCGCCCGCTACCCGCTCGTCGTCTACGCGGTGGTGGGACGCGGAGGAGTCTCGCGCGGGGGAGGAGAGAGCTTAGAGCCGGGCTCGTACAGATACGATCCCCACGCTCACGCGCTCAAGCTCATCAAGCGAGGAGACCTGAGGGCCGACCTGAGGAGGGCCTCGCTCGACCAGGAGTGGGTCGAGGAGGCCCCCGTCAGCTTGGCCATATCGGCGATATACGAGAGGACCACGGCTAGATACGGCTCGAGGGGGGCATCCAGGTACGTCCCAATGGACCTCGGCCACCTCGGCCAGAACGTCTACCTCCAGGCCGTGGCCTTGGGCTTGGGAACCGTAGCGATCGGGGCTTTCCGCGACGAGGAGGTCAAGAGGGTCGTCGGCATGGGGCCCGAGGAGGTCCCTCTCTACGTTATGCCGGTGGGGAGGCCCCTCAGGAGGCACGTGCTGACGCCCGAGGACCTCGAGAGGTACTACGCTCGTCGTAGACCGTGAGATTCACCTCCTAGAAGAAGCCCACCCCATGATGCCTATGATTATTAAGGTCACGACTAGGAGCCTGAGCCAGAGGGGCACAACCGGCGCTATGACCTCTACGTACGCCGTGTTGCTCGAGCAGGGGCCGCGGAGCTCGTCTCCAAGGTAGCTGGCGTTGATCCTCCAGACCCCGCCCACGTCGGCGAAGGCCGACGCGGCGAACGTGCCATTCTCGAACGACTCGACCTCGACCTCGACTGTCTGATTGTTCGGCTTCTCGAAGACCACTAGGATTTTGGCCTTCATCGGGGGGCTGATCGCGCCGTTGATCACGACGAGACCTCCCGTGCCCACGTACTTGTACACGGGCTCTATGCGGATGCACTCCTCGCCTCCCTCGGCTACAAGGACCGAGGCAGCGAGCGGAGATGCCGAGAGCAGTAGGAGGAGGACCAGCTCTCTGAGCAAGAGCGCCATTCTCACTCTCTCCTCGCCACGACGTTGAGGGTCTCGCTCTCTTTTCTCAGGGCCTCCATTGAGCCAGCCACGGCCTCGCTCTGAGTGACTAGAATGACGTATCTACCGTACTTCTGAACCAACGCGGCGACCACTCCGAGGAAGACCGCCAGGACTCCCGGCTCGATGTGCGCCTCGGGCTCCTCTACTATCGCGAGCTTCACCGGAATGTGCTGAGGAGGCGAGGCCAATAATAGGGCGGCCAGGAGCGGCGAGCAGACGCCGGGAGGAGCCATTGGGAGCTCGAAGACAGGCCCTCCCCGCACTCTCACGGAAATCGACGGCGGCCCCCTCTCGCTCGGGGGCAAGAGCTCGCAGCGGAGCTCCTCGAGTAGAGGCTCGAGGGGCTTCTCGTCTATCGCTCCTCTCCTTCTCGCCTCGGCCAAGCCGTGGTAGAGCTTCACGGCGTGCCTCACGTCGCTCGGCATCCCCTCGAGCCTCCGCGGGTCGAATCTCCCCCCGGCCGCGGCCCTCAGCGCTCCCACCCTCTCGGCCGGCAGGAATGAGGCCAGAGCCTCGCCGCCGACGAGCGCCGGAAAGGCGAGCTCCATGACGATGGCCGAGGTAGCTCTTATCGCTAGCCCCACCACGTCTCTCTGACCGATCGCGGGACCTGAGCCGAGGTCGACGTCGGCGAAGCTCAGCCTCGCCGTGGCCGGGCTCGTCCGCTCGATAAACAGGCTCTCGAGGATCGCCTGGTCGTAAGCCAGGGTCGGAGTTAGCCCGCTCGAGAGGGGGATCCTTAGGAGCCCCGCTCTCTCCACCTCGATCGATGGGTTGGGCCCCGAGGCCAGAGAGCTCACGTCCATTTCGAGGGTCGCCGAGAGAGCTCTCCGCAGCTCGGGCCCCAAGGCCTCGGGGAGCGCGTCTAGGAATGTCGAGACGAGCCTCCTGAAGGTGAGCAGCGCGTCTTCTCCCCGCTTTATCTTATCGGAGAACTCAGAGGCCAAGCGCGGAGCCCCCCTCGATAGCGTGGCCCTGGCCCAGGCCTCCATGTGGGGGCCGGCGATCGCCAGACCCCATAAGATCCTCGAGAGTGCGTACCTGAGCAGAGGGCTCTGAGCCACCACTACGGTCAAGGGCCTGATCTCGAGGTCGACTCGCTCTAACCCGAGCAAGTCCACGAGAGAGACCCTGGTCGGGCGAGCGGACGCGGTCGAGTTCAAGAGCTCGCTCCTCTCGCTAGCTCTGCCGAGGGAGCTACATGTGGATTGCGCTCTCCCAAGCCTTAAGCTAAATTAGCTGGGCCTAGGGATGACGGCTCGAGGAGCGACGGGATGGAGATCCCCGAGGCCGTCGTGTCTTCTCCCCGCGCGCCCAATCGCCTCAGGCCCGGGAGAGGCTTCAGCCCCCGCGAGCTCGAGGCCGCGGGGCTCGACGCGGAGCGCGCGAGGAGACTCGGGCTCCGAGTCGACCCCAGGAGGAGGTCGCTCAAGCCCGAGAACGTCGAGGCTCTCAGGAGGCTCGTGGAGAGCTCGAAGAGAGGAGGAGAGGGCGCTTGAGCTCCGAGGAGTGCAAGAGCTTCACTTACGCGAGGGCTCTGAGCCTGGGGGGGCTGGAGCTGACGCTCGTCGCCATACCGGGCAGAGGAGTCGTTGAGCCAACGAAGCGAGAGAGGTCGGACCTCCTCGTGACAGGCGAGGATGTATATTGCCTCAAGCCAGAGGACTGGAGGAGGGCCTGGGTCGTCAAGCTTGAGAGGACGATGGCCGGGCGCCAGTACGCATTCTTCGAGGGCGACGTCCCGAGCGAGGTCATCATGAGGATCAGGAGGATGTGGGAGGTCGAGGGAGAGAGCGACCTCGAGATAAGGCACGCTCTGCATCACGCCGCCCTCAGAGCCAAGCCCAAGCCCGAGACGGCGTGAAGCCCCCGGCCCCCGCTAAGAGCCGAAGGCACCGGAGAGGGTGAGAGCTTGCGCAGAATAGCCATGGACAGACCCATCGTCGAGATGGACGGAGACGAGATGGCGAGGCTCATGTGGCAATGGGTCAAGGAGAGGCTGATCAATCCCTTCGTTGAGCTGAAGACCGAGTACTACGACTTGGGGATAAAGAGCAGAGACGAGACCGAGGACGCCGTCACGGTTCGAGCGGCGGAGGCAGTCAAGAGGCTCGGAGTCGGCGTGAAGTGCGCTACGATAACCCCCGACCCTGAGAGAGTCCTCGAGTACGGGCTCAAGCGCGAGTGGAGGAGCCCCAATGCCACTATACGAGAGATGCTCGACGGAACCGTATTCAGGTGCCCGGTGCTAGTCCGCAGAGTCCCCCCGGCGGTCAAGACATGGAGGAGACCCATCGTCGTGGCGAGGCACGCCTTCGGAGACATATACTCCGGAGTCGGCGTGAAAGTCGACGAGGCGGGGGAGGCCGAGCTCGTCTTCAGAGGAGCCTCGGGCCGCGAGGTCAGAGCGAGAATTTCTCGCCTCGAGGGGCCCGGAGTGCTACAGGCCTACTACAATCTCGACAAGTCTATTGAGTCTTTCGCGAGGTCCACGTTTAGGTACGCGCTCGAGAGGAGGCTTGACGTGTGGTTCGCGGCCAAGCACACGATATCCAAGGTCTACGACGCCGAGTTCAAGCGCGTATTCTCCGAAGTCTACGAGCGAGAGTTCAGAGGAGCCTTCGAGGAGGCCGGGCTCAAGTACGAGTACTACCTCATCGACGACGCCTACGCCAGAGCGATCAGGTCGGAGGGAGGATTCGTCTGGGCGGCCAAGAACTACGACGGCGATGTGCTCTCCGACATGATCGCAGCGGCTTTCTCGGGGAGCCTAGCCATGATGACCTCCGAGCTCATGTCTCCCGAGGGCCACTACGTGGCCGAGGCGGCCCACGGGACGGTTCGCAGGCACTACTACAGGTACCTGAGGGGCGAGAGGCCCTCGACCAATCCCACGGCCACGATACTAGCTTGGGCCAGAGCGCTCGAGAGGAGGGGAAAACTCGATGGACTGGAGGAGCTAGTCGAATTCTCGAGGCTCCTCGAGGAGGCCGTCCTAAAGACGATAGACGTTGACGGAATCGTTACACAGGATTTGGCCAGAGCGGCCGAGCCCCCGATCTCGCTCGTATCGACCGAGGAATTCATCGATGCGACGAGGTCGAACCTCGAGGCCCTCCTCGAGAAGAGACTCAGGTTGTAGGAGGAGGCTCACGAATATAACGCCGCCCGAGCCCCCTCATCATCGGTGCAGCTGGTGAGGAGCAAGAAGAGCTGGTACGAGCTCGCGGAGAGACTCCACAGGGAGTTCCGCGGCAAGATCGAGGTCCTCCCCAAGGTCCCCATGGGTTCTCCCGACGAGTTCTCGATTTGGTACACGCCGGGCGTGGCCGAGCCCTCCTCTAAAATCTGGAGAGGGGGGCCCGACCTCTCGCTGTTCTACACGTGGAGGTGGAACGCAGCCGCGGTGGTGAGCGACGGATCGAGGGTGCTGGGCCTCGGCCACGTGGGGCCCGAGGCCTCGCTGCCAGTGCTCGAGGGAAAGGCCCTCCTATTCAAGTACTTGGGCGGGGTGGACGCGGTCCCCATAGCCTTGAGGGTCGGGAGCGCGGACGAATTCGTCGAAGTGGTCAAGGCCCTGGAGCCCTCCTTCGGGGCGATCAACATCGAAGATGTGGCTTCTCCCAAGTGTTTCTACGTGTTGGAGAGGCTGGAGAAGGAGCTCGACGTCCCGGTATGGCACGACGACCAGCAGGGCACGGCTCTCGTCAACATAGCCGCTCTCATCAATGCGCTTAAGCTCGTCGGCAAGAAGATCGAGCAGGTTAGGATCGCGCTGATAGGGGCGGGCGCCGCTAACGTAGCCCTCTACAGATACCTCAAGGTGATCGGGGTCAGGCCTCGCAACGTAGTAGTCGTGGACTCGAAGGGGATCCTCAGGCCGGACAGAGAGGACGCCGAGGCTCTGAGAATCGAGAACCCCCGCAAGTACGAGATAGCAGTCGAGACGAGCCCGGAGATGAGAGGCGGCATAGCCGAGGCCATGAAGGGGGCCGACGTCGTCGTGGCTGCCTCGAGGCCCGGCCCTGGCGTGATAAAGAAGGAGTGGGTAGCTGCCATGGAGAGAGACGCGATAGTCTTCGCCGAGGCGAACCCCGTGCCCGAGATCTGGCCTTGGGAGGCCAAGGAGGCCGGGGCCAGGATCGTAGCGACGGGCAGATCGGACTTCCCCAATCAAATCAATAACAGCCTCGGCTTTCCGGCGGTCTTCCGAGGGATCTTGAGCGCGGGAGCCGTCAAGATGCACGATGAGATGTTCGTCGCCGCCGCCAGAGCTCTGGCCAGCTACGCGGAGGAGACGGGGTTGAGCGAGGACCGCATATTGCCGTCGATGTGGGAGGAGGAGGCGTACGTCAGAGAGGCCCTCGCTGTGGCGGAGAAGGCATCCGAGCTCGGGCTCGCCAGGAGGAGAATTTCGAGATCCGAGCTCGAGGCCGAGATCCGCGATATGATATCGAGGCCCAAGAGGTACCTCGATGCCGCCAGGAGAGCGGGGCTCGTGGGAGAGATCCAGGCTTAGAGAGGTGGCGCTCGAGCTCGTGGCTGCCACCTCGACGAGCTTGCCCGACGACGTTAAGGCCAGATTGGCGGGCCTGGCCTCCCGCGCGGACTCGCCTCTCGCTCGACTCGTTTACGAGTCTCTGCTCGCCAACGCGGAGCTCGCCGAGACATCGCGCTCCCCGATATGCCAGGACACGGGGACGCCTCAATTCTTCGCGCGAATAGGCGAGCAATTCCCATGGAAGAGCCTCCTCCTCGCGAGCCTCGCCGAGGCCGTGGAGGAGGCTCAGGGTCTGGGCCTCCTCAGGCCGAACTCCGTGAGATGGCGCTCGGGGGAGCCGAGGAGCTCGGCCGAGCCGTGGATCCACGTGGAGATCGTCGAGGGCTCGAGCTCGGCCGAGGTCGTGCTGTATTTGGCCGGGGGAGGCGCATCGCACGGGGGGAGGGCCAGGGTCTTCGAGCCGCTCCGCTGGCGAGAGGGATTGGCCGAGCTCGTGGTTCGAGCCGCGGTCGAGGTGGCGCCGAGGGCCTGTCCGCCCGCGGTCGTGGGCGTGGGCCTGGGTCCTACGGCAGAGTCGGCCGCGCTCCTCTCCAAGAGGGCTCTCCTAAGGTCTCCTCTGGGCTCGAGATCCTGGGACCCAGACGCGGCCGAGCTCGAGGAAGTAATCGAGGAGGCCCTCGAAGGCTTGCCTATCGGTCCCTCGGGCTTCGGAGGAGGACCCTGGCTATTGGCCGTCGCCGTCGAGACCCGCCCGGTCCACCCCTCGGCGGTCGCGGCTGCGGTCTCGCTGGGTTGTTGGGCTCACAGGCGGGGAATTCTCGTCGTGACCGAGGACTTAAGAGCCGCTCTCCCATATCATGGAGGCAGAGAAGTTTGAGGCCAGAAGCGAGAGTTATCCGGTCGCCGGCCGATCCCGTCGAGCTCCGGTCTCTCTCCGTGGGCGACGTCTTTTATCTCTCCGGGGTCATCGCCACCTCAAGGGATAGAGCCTACGCTAGGATCCTCCTCGAGGGCAGACCTCCCCCCTTCGACCTAGAGGGCAAGGCCGTGCTCCACGCCGGGCCCGCGGTCAGGAGAGAGGGAGAGAGCTGGAGGATCACGTCGATGGGCCCGACGACTAGCGCGAGGCTCGACGAGCTCCACGCTCGCTTCATCGAGGCGACCAAGGCGGCACTATTAGTGGGCAAGGGGGGTGTGAGCCCCGAGGCCGGGAGAGCCTTGGCCTCCCTCGGCGCGATCTACGCCGAGATGCCCGGGGGACTCGGGGCGCTCGGCGCGTCGTCCGTTAGGAGGGTCATCGGCGTAGAGTGGCTGGACTTAGGCGTGACCGAGGCGGTCTGGCTTCTCGAGGTCGAGAGGCTCGGCCCGCTCGTGGTCTCGGTGGACTCGACGGGCAGGAACCTGAGGGAAGAGAACGAAGCTCGCCTCCGGGAGGCGGGGCTCGAGGCCTCGCGCCTCATGGCGTCGAGGCTTGGAGCTAAATTTAAGCGCTGAGACGCCCAAAGCCTCGGAGAGGTCGAGGACTTGGGGGCTCGGGAGCTCCTCCTCATCACTAGGCCCTGGAGCTTCCCCATGACTATCATCTGCGTTGGCTCCGGCTACGCGTACGGACACTGGTCCGGGGCTCTCCTAGACCCCGTTCTCCTCTCCCTAACGATAGCAGGGAGCGTCGCTCTCCACGCCATGACCAACGTCGTCAACGACTACTTCGACTTTGCTCGAGGAGTCGACAGACCGGGCGCCGGGACGACGATCTATAGGCCTCACCCGATAGTCCACGGGCTCCTCTCGCCGAGAGAGACCCTGGTCTACGGGCTCTCCTTCGGGGCTCTGGCGATGGTCGTGGCCCTCGCCCTCTACGCTATGTCGCGGCCTCTCGCCTTGATCTTGGGCCTTTTGGGTCTGGCCTCGGCCTTCTGGTACTCCGGCCCTCCTCTCGCTCTCAAGTACAGAGGGCTCGGAGAACTTCAGGTCCTCCTCACGTGGGGCCCTCTCATGTTCCTCGGAGGCTACTACGTCTGCACGGGCCGGCTGGACGTGGGCCCGGCCCTCGCCTCGCTCCCCTTGGGCTTGCTAGTCGCCGCGGTCCTGCTGGCCAACAACGTCAGGGACATCGAGACGGACTCGCGGGCCGGGGTGAGGACCATCGCCGTGGCGCTCGGGACGAGGAGGGCTCTGCGTCTCTACGAGTTCATGGTCTTGTCCCCCTACGCCATCTCGGTCGCGCTAGCGTCTCTACGTCTCCTCCCGGTAGCGTCTCTCCTGTGTCTAGCTAGCCTTCCCGCGGCCCTCTCGCTGGCCTCATCGATGAGGAGAGAGATCCCGGCCGACGCCGATCCTAGGACGGCCCGACTCGTGCTGCTCTTCGGGCTTCTCTACTTAGTTGGCATCGCGATCTCGAGCGCGCTGTGAGCCAGCTCCATCAGAGCTCGAGGTCGAGCTCGAGGAAGTTCTTGAGAATTCTCTTACCCTTGGGGGTCCCGACGCTCTCAGGGTGGAACTGGACCCCGAATATCGGGTGGACCGCGTGCCGCAGCCCCATTATCTCTCCGTCCGTCGCCGAGACCGCCGTCGCTATGAGGTGGCTCGGCAGGTCGTCGACTACGAGGCTGTGATACCTCATGACCTCGAACTCTCTCGGGAGCCCGTAGAATATCGGGCACGTCTCAACGACTCTCACGACGTCGGACTTCCCGTGCATTATCCTCCTGGCTCTCCTAGCTCTGGCACCGAAGACCACCCCTATTATCTGGTGGCCCAGACACACGCCGAGGATTGGGATCCTGGGACCTAGCCTCGCGACGATGTGCGGCGAGAATCCGACGTCTCTGGGATTCTCGGGGGACCCCGGCCCGGGGCTCACTATTATCTTATCGGGCCTCATCCTCTCGGCGGCTCTCGGCGTGATCTCGTCGTTTCTCAACACCACGGGCCTCCAGCCTAGCTCGGCGACGTACTGCGCTATGTTGTAGACGAACGAGTCGTAGTTGTCCACGATCAGGACGAGGCCCATATCCCCATCGCTCTCTTCAGGCTCTCGAGCTTATGTTCCGTCTCGGCCAGCTCGAGCTCCGGCCTGGAGTCGTAGACTATTCCGGCCCCCGCTTGTATCCTGATCGAGCTCTCGCGGACGAAGGCAGACCTTATCGTGATCGCGAACTCTCCCCCCCCGCCGTGTAGGAAGCCCACGGCCCCCGCGTAGGGCCCCCTCGGCTCTCGCTCGTAAGACGCGATCAGCTCCATCGCTCTTACCTTTGGGGCCCCCGTCACGGTCCCGGCTGGGAAGGTGGCCAAGAGGGCGTCTACGACGGTCAGCCCAGCCTCTAGGATCCCGCTAACCCTCGAGACTAAGTGCTGAACGCTCTGGTACTTCTCGACGGCGTAGAGCCCCCTCACCCTCACGGTCCCCCTCCTGCACACCTTGCCTAGGTCGTTCCTTGCCAAGTCGACGAGCATCACGTGCTCGGCTCTATCCTTCGCGCTGGCGACGAGCTCCTCCTCGAGCCTCAGATCCTCCTCCGGGGTCTTGCCGCGGGGCCTCGTGCCGGCTATCGGATGAGTCTCGACCTCTCCCCCCTCCACCTTGACCAGGAGCTCCGGGCTCGTCCCCAAGATCCATCTGTCGCCGAACCTCAGCGCGTACATGTAGGGAGAGGGATTCAGCTCGGCCAACCTCTCGTAGAGAGTCATTGGGCAACCTCTGAACGCGTAGTCCTCGCGCCTCGACAGCACGACTTGGAGCACCTCGCCTCTCTCTATGTCGCTCAGAGCCCCTCGGACCCAATCGAGGAACGACTCGATCCTCGTGCCCCCGATCCTCTCCACGACCTCGAAGCCGGGATCCTCCTCGAGCGGCCGAGCCCTCGGGGTCTCGCCGACGAAGCGCACTTTCCCGAGAGCTCTATCGTACATGGCGAAGCCCTCGGGCTCAAAGAACTCGGCTAGGGGCCAGTCGGGCCTCGGCAGCGCCTCCTCGAGGATCTCCTCAACGGAGACGGCGGCCTCGTACGAGAGGTAGCCGATCGCGATCTTTCCGTCTCCGACGCTCCGCCTCAAATCCTCGAGCTCGCCCCTCAGGTCCTCGCCCCACTCGACTACCCTCTCCTCTCCCCCCCAAGCCACGATCGTGTAGCGCGATCTCTCGTGGTAGCCCGGCCCGCTCTCGAGTAGAGCGACGAGCTCCTCCCCCTCCTCAGCGAGGCTCCTGGCTAACAGCCTAGGCGAGGGGGCCGACGAGATGGGCAGAATCTCATGCGAGGGCACGACGTATCGCCTCGAGTAGCTCCAGGACCAGCCTCTCGTCCTTCACGCCGGGCCTCGACTCGACACCGGAGCTCACGTCGATAAGGTGAGGCCTGAACCTCGCGACGAGCTCGGCGTTGCTCGGCTTTATCCCTCCGGCTACGCCAACTCGGCGCCTGCCACCCAGCCTGGCCAAGAGCTCGAGCGGCATCTTGAGCCCTAGCTCGTAGACCAAAGCCCCCCTCTTTGGAGCGTCGATGAGCGCGTACTCGACCAGCTCCTCCTCAGCTAGCCTCAACGCCCTCTCCAGCTCCTCCGCGCGCGTGTAGAAGACGGCGACGGCCACGGAGACGTTCGAGAAAGACGACGACGCCCTCTCCAGCTCCCTCTCGCTCGGAGCCCCGTAGTACTGTAGGATCGGGAACTCGATCTTCGTGGCCAACTCGAGCGCCTCCTCGAACTCGAGCCCCTCGGCCACGGCCACGGGCCTCGCCCTTCCAGCGGCTTCGGCTATCTCGCGCGCTCTCCTCGTGTCGACGAGCCTCGGAGTCTCGATGCTCGAGTGGACGATGACTCCGACGTAGTCCACGAGCCTAGACAGTCTCTCTGCGTCCTCGATCCTCGTCACCCCGCAGACTTTGACGAGCGTCAAAGCGATCTGCTCGCCTCGGCCAGCTCGTCGACGTAGCTCAGCAGGCCCCCGTCCATCCGGCTGAGAGCGAGCTCGACCCCGTCTCTCAGATCCTTCGCGATTCCGGCCACGTAGAGCGCCGCGGCCGCGTTCGCCGCTATGAAGTCTCTAGCCGCCTCGTCGGAGCCGAGGACGGCTCTCCTGAACCTCTCGACGCTGTGCCTAGCGCTCTCCACCCTCACCTCGCCGAGCTCTCTCTTCCTCAGGCCGAGGTCGGCCGGAGTCAGCGCGAACCTCTCGATCGAACCTCTCCTGACCTCGACGACCTCCGTCGCCCCGAAGACCGAGACCTCGTCGACTCCCGGCTCTCCGTGCACCACGAGGGCCAGATCGTAGCCCAGTAGAGAAGCGGCCTCGGCCACCCTCTCGAGCAGAGAGCGCTCCGCCACCCCTATCACCTGCCTCGAGACGAAGGCCGGGTTCGAGAGGGGGCCCGCGAGGTTGAAGATAGTCCTCACCCCCAGCCTCCTCCTGACCGACATGACGTTCCTCATCGCTACGTGGTGGCTCGGGGCGAAGGCGAAGGCGAAGCGTAGCTCGCGGGCCATTCTCGAGAGCCTCTCGGGGGGAGCGCTCAACTCGAAGCCCAGAGCCTCGATGAAGTCGGCGCTGCCTGATGATGACGAGACGCTCCTGTTGCCGTGCTTCACGACAACGGCTCCGAGGTATGCCGCCACGAGGGCGGCGGCGGTCGAGGCGTTGAGGGTCCTCAACCCGTCTCCCCCCGTCCCGGCTGTATCGACCGCGGATCTCGCCAGCTCCCCGAGCTCTATCCTCACGCAGGTCTCGCGCAGAGCCCCGGCGAAGCCTGCTATCTCCTCGGAGCTCTCCCCCCTCACTCTCATCCCCATCAGCAGGGCGGCGGCGACGACCTCGTCGACTCCTCTCAACATCTCGAGGGCCGCTCTCCTGGCCTCCTCGAGGCTCAGAGCAGCCCCTCTCGAGATCTTCTCGATGAGATCCCTCATCGTTGGTCGAACCTCCTAGACTCCGAGCCCTCGGCCGGGGGCGCCGAGGAGGCTCGAGGAGGCGCGGACCCCCGAGAGCTCTCTCCTCTCAAGAAGCTCCAAGGCAGAAGAGGGAGTCCGCGGAGCCTCAAGCCCATTGGCGCATCGAGAGCACCTGAGTTCCACGGGTTTCCCACGCTTTTAAAGCTTTGGCTCTCTACAGTCGAGCGGTGGCCTCACGCTTGGTGAGCTTCGTCGATTCGATGAGGATCCTCGCGCTCAGGAGGATAGAGGCTCTCTCGAGCTCGGCCGATGCCCCCAGCATCGTCGAGGCCCTCGAGCGCAGGAGGTCCGAGGGCTTCTTGGCCCTCATCGCCGAGTACAAGCGCGTCTCCCCTTCTGGGGTCATTAGATTGGACCTCGACCCGTGGACCTACTTCGAGAAGGTCTCGAGGTACGCGACGGCTCTGAGCGTCGTAGCGGAGCCTCTCCGCTTCGCCGGTCACCCCCTCTTCGTCAAGGTCGCGGTTTCCTTCGGGAGGCCGGTCCTCTACAAGGACTTCGTGGTCTCCCCCCGGCAGCTCGAGGAGGCTAGAGGGCTGGGGGCCAGCTCCGCGCTCCTCATCAAGAGGCTCCTCGGAGATCACCTCTGGGAGCTCGTCGACGAGGCCAGGAGGCTCGGGCTCGAGCCTCTAATCGAGGTCGATAACGAGGATGACGCGAGAGAGGTCGCGCGCGAGGCCCCGGACTCGCTGCTCGGGGTCAACTCGAGGGACCTGAGGGACCTGTCGGTCTCTCTCGAGAGAGCCAAGAAAGCCGTCGAGGCGGTCAGGGGCAGAGTCAGGCTCGTCGTGCTCGAGAGCGGCATAGCTAGTAGGAGAGACGCCGAGGCCGCGGCCTCCTGGGGAGCCGACGCGATACTCGTGGGAACCTCCCTCATGAGATCTCCCGAGCTAGCGGCCGAGCTATCCTCCGTCAAGGTCTCCAGCTCCCCGAACGCTTAAAGCCTGCTCGCCGAAGTTGAGGGCCGCGCGGTGCCTCTCTTGCGCTTTGGTAGATTCGGGGGCAGATACGTGCCCGAGACGCTCCTCCAGCCTCTCCTCGAGCTCGAGGAGGCGTACGAGACGCTCAAGAACGACGAGGGATTCTGGAGAGAGCTCGATAAGTATCTCAGGACCTACGCCGGCAGGCCCACCCCGCTCTACTTCGCCGAGAACCTCACCAAGAGGATCGGGGGGGCCAAGATCTATCTCAAGCGCGAGGACCTCCTCCACGGGGGAGCCCACAAGATAAATAACACGCTCGGCCAGGCCCTCCTCGCCAAGAAAATGGGCAAGAGCAGGCTCATAGCGGAGACCGGGGCTGGTCAGCACGGCGTTGCCACCGCCATGGCGGGGGCCCTCCTCGGCCTCCGAGTCGACATATACATGGGGAGCAAAGACGTCGAGAGGCAGAGGATGAACGTCTACAGGATGAGGCTGCTCGGGGCCAGCGTCGTGCCGGTCGAGAGCGGGACCAGGACCCTCAAGGACGCGATAAACGAGGCTCTGAGAGACTGGATAGCCTCGTTCCCCTACACGCACTACGTCATAGGCTCGGTCGTCGGGCCTCACCCCTATCCCATGATAGTTAGAGACTTCCAATCGGTCATAGGCAGAGAGGCCAGAGCTCAAATGCTCGAGGCGGAGGGCGGGCTCCCGGACTACGTCGTCGCCTGCGTTGGGGGAGGCAGCAACGCGATCGGGATCTTCTCGGCCTTTCTGGACGACTCGGTCGAGCTGATCGGAGTAGAGGCCGGGGGGAGAGGTCTAGACACGGGGGCGCACGCCGCTCCCCTCTTAGCGGGGAGCCCCGGGGTCCTACACGGCATGTTCACCTACGTGCTTCAGGACGACGACGGTCAGATACTCGACACGCACAGCGTCGCCCCCGGCCTCGACTACCCAGCCGTTGGGCCCGAGCACTCCCACCTCATGGAGAGGGGCAGGGTCCGCTACGTGGCGGTCGAGGATCGGAGAGCTCTGGAGGCCTACGTCGAATTGGCCAGGAGCGAGGGGATACTCCCGGCCCTCGAGGCGGCTCACGCTCTGGCCTACGCCATGGACCTCGCGGCGAACTCCCCGAGAGATGAGATAATACTCGTCAATCTCTCGGGCCGCGGGGACAAAGACCTCGAGATCGTGCTGAGGGAGCTGGGACTTGCTCGATGAGCCCTCCCTCGTGGCTTACCTCGTGGCCGGGGACCCCAGCCCCGAGGCGTCGCTCGAGCTCGCCTCGGCCGTCCTCGAGCTCGCCGACGTCCTCGAGCTCGGGGTTCCCTTCAGTGACCCGATAGCCGATGGCCCAACGATACAGAGGGGAGTTCAGAGAGCACTCAAGGCTGGCACGAGGCTCTCCCACGTCCTCGACATAGCTAGAGCGCTGAAGAGGGAGCGAGGGAAGCCGATCGTCCTCATGACGTATTACAATCCGGTGCTCAGGAGAGGGGTGAGGAGATTCGTTGAGGACCTCGCCTCGGCCGGAGTGGACGCCCTCATAGTCGTCGACCTCCCCGTGGACGAGGCCGACGAGCTCCTAGACTCTTGCCGCGAGAGCGGAGTTGGGACGGTCTTCCTCGCCTCCCCGAACACGCCAGACGACAGGCTGAGACTCATATGCGAGCGCAGCACCGCCTTCGTCTACTTGGTCTCGCTCTACGGCACGACCGGAGCCCGCGAGGAGCTCTCTCCTCTAGCTCTGGCTCTCCTCGAGAGAGCTAAGAGGGTCTGCTCGAGGCCTCTCGCCGTGGGCTTCGGGGTCTCGAGGCCCGAGCACGTCGAGAGGCTGGTCGAGGAGGGGGCCGACGGAGTGGTGGTGGGGAGCGCCTTCGTCGAGATAGTCGAGAGGCTAGGAGCCGGAGCAGGCCCCGCTCTGGCGGAGAAGGCCAGAGAACTCAAGGAGGCCGTGTCTAGGGCGGCCCGGGCCAGGGGCTCGGCGCGCTAGCCTCCGCGAGCCGCCGGCGAGGTCGCAACCCGGGCGAGCCGGGCTCCCCCTCGGAGGGAAGTCGAAGCGTCGTAGGCGTTGAGCTCCGAGCTCTGCGGCCACCGAACTACGTGGGTCGAGGCCTCGCCTAACGCAACTGTTCCGAGTTTCATAAAGGTATATAGAGTTGATATCAATCTTTGTTTTGGGGTATCGATGCTTCGACCGAAGGAGGTTTGTGAAAAACTCGGTATTAGTTACACTACTCTGAGGGAGTACGTTGAGAGAGGGTTGGATTAAGCCAGTTGTTCTCGAGAGTGGTAAGTGGAGGTTTAGAGAAGAATATGTTGAAAAGTTGATGGATATTGTTAAACCAAAAAATCACCATCCTCTACGCTCGTGCCTCTTCGCGTACGCAGAAGGATGATCTTGAAAGACAAGTAAGAGTTCTCGAAGAGTGGGTTAAGCAGAACAACGTGGAGAAATATGAAGTTATCACAGATATCGGTAGTGGTCTCAACGAGGATAGGAAGGGGTTCAAGAAGATTTTGAAGCTCGCATCCATAAACATCTACCTCAAGTACACCAAGATGTGGGGGTTTCCCCACAGCTGTGAACTCGAGCTAGATGAGGGTGAGCTGTGGGTAGGGGTTACCCTGAACGGGTGGAGACCGATGACGTGGGCACCGATGAAAAGGTGCCCTGAGGTCCATGAAACCAAGGGTCGATTCAAACAACATCAACCAACATGAAACCCAAACCCCTTTCCCCCTAGCCCCAGGACCTCGACCGCGGCCTCCTCGTTCGAGCAGAAGTCGACGAGCCTCACGCCGAGCCTCTCCTCGAGCTCTCTCCTCGAGCTCACGGGGCCGGAGACCGCGGCGATCGGCGGCCTCGTCCCCTCTAGCACTCTCTCGAGCTCCTCCTCGTCTCTCGCCACCAAGATCTTCATCACGTCGCTCCTCGAACCCAGCACCGAGTGAGCTCCCTCGACTACTATCACGTCGACCCCCAGCTCGGCCATTTCTGTCAGAGCCCACTCGAGCCCCTCCGACCACTCCAACCCCCTCCTCACCAGCGAGGCCTCTCCCGGAGCCACCACCGCCACGACCTCGGCCCCGGCTCTCGCCAACCTCCACGAGTCCTTGCCCTCGCGGTCTATCGTGAAGCCCTCCTCGTGGACCCTCTTCACGGCCCCCACGCTCAAACCAGCTCTCGAGAGGGAGGAGATCACGCACTCAGCCACGGCGGTCTTGCCAGATTTCCTCGGCCCTACCACCGCGACGACGAGGGGCCTCCTCCGTTCCTCAATGCTCAAGAGGACCCAGCGCCTCCGACCTCGCCTCGCTCCGCGCCTATTTATGAGGCGCTAATCGCCAGGAGTGGAGAATGCGGCGTGCGCGTACTCCTCACGTATTGTCTTTGGGGAGACATACTCCCCCGAGCGGCCTGAGGCACTGCCTCAGATGTGGGAAGCTTGGAGATCTGAGGGAGTCCGTCCGTCGCCACGGAGACCGTGCCAGGCCAAGTTATAAGCGAGAGAAGTCAAGGGGGTGGCGCGCGGAGGAGTTGTCAGGGCGACGCGCTTGGGCCGAGACACATTACAGAGTCTCTCAGAAACGTAGCGGGTGGCGAAGTAAGGGAGCATACCGAGCTGTTAGCCGAGGCCGGGGAGGAGGTGCTGGGGAGGCTGACCAGGTCGGCCAAGGCGATAGGGACCAACGCCGTCGTTGAGCTGAGATTCGGCATGTCGATGCTCGGGGGAGAAAATGGCCGAGATATCCGCGTACGGCATGGCGGCCGTCGTCGAGAAGATGGAGCGAAGCGAGGCTTTAGGTCTAGGTTTGACTTCATCGATCGTAGCGCTCCGGCGACCCCGGTGCTCGGGGGACTCGCGGCCCTCGCGCCGGCCAGACTCATGGGCTCTAGGAGACTCACGGGCGGAGAGCTCGCGCCTGGCCTCGAAGCGTTTCTCGTGGCGATTCCCCTTCAATCGCTGGTCCAGGCCCTGCCGATTATTCCCAGAACTCACGGCGAAGGGCGCCGAGGCGGTCGAGGATCTATGGCGCGATTAGATATCTCTGATAGGTCTATCGTTGCGGCTCGAATTCGTAGCGGGCTCGGCTCAGTCCGGCCTCAAGCTCGTCTTCGTCAGGCGTAGGAGCCTCACCGAGGCCTTTGGCGTCGACACGGGCTTTGGGCTGACCGAGGCCTTCGCGGTGGGGGATCTTAGGCTACGCGTCTCTGATCGTTGCTCAAGCTCGACGCCGCCCGGCCTATTCGCGGCCGCCGAACCCGTGGCTGCTCTCGAGAGATTCACGGTAGCTCTATTCCATGCGGGCAGCATCGTGCTCTTGGCGGACTTCTCTCGCGGAGGGAGAGGGCTCGTCGGCTTCGTGCTCATAGCCTCGGCGCACGGGCTTCGTGGACTCGATCGCGGCCGCGTATCAGCTGACGAGCCGATCCTCTCTACTCGCCGCGGCCGAAGCGGCGATCCTCGCGGCGAGAGCGAGCCTGTACCTAGTCGCCTTCAGGAGAGCCGTGAGCGAGGAGCTCGAGGCGGAGCTCCTGTGGTGAGAGAGCGTATGGAGCGCTATCGGCGCGATCCGTCTCCGCATCTGAGAGGAGGCGCCTCGAGCCCTCGGAAGCGGGAGCTCTAGAGCGCAAGGGCCGATTCCTCCTCGCTCGCTGACCCTCTCGCGGCGTTATCGCGGACTCGTAGTTGGATAGGCGAGATCGCGGCGAGGGCCCTCTCCAACCTCTTCGGGCGTCTCGAGGCCCGAGCGCGTCGAGAGGCTGGTCGAGAGGGGGCCGACGGGCGGCGACGAAGAGCTCACTCATTGAGAGGCTCGGCGTCGAGGCCGGAGCCGCTGCCTCGCTAGCTGCGGAAGGGTCGTCGCATTCACGCCTGGTGAAGTTCTAAAGCCGTCCTCGCCACGTACGTGGCGTGGTCGGCCATCCTCTCGATGTGCCTGAGGACGAGGAGCCTGGCCGTCTCGACCGAGGTCAGCGCGCTCGAGCTCCTCAGTTTGGACAGGCTGAGCTCGTAGAGCGAGTCTATCTCTTCGTCCATTCGGAGAACGCCCTTGGCCGCCTCGACGTCTCCGTCGATGAGCCCTCTCACCGCGTCTCTGAGCATCTCCGAGACCTTGAAAATGGCGCTCCTGAGCCCCTCGTCGATGAGAGCGCTGCCCGGCGCCGCGATCTCGCTCAGGAGGGCGTTCTCCCTCACATATCTCACTATTCTGTACAGGTCGTACGAGGCTCCGAGAGCGCTCTTCGCGAAGATCAGATCCTTTCCAAGGGGCTGGCGCCTGGCCATGAACAGGAGGATCGAGGTCACTATCTCGTCTCTGACGTGTTCGGCCAACCAAACGGCCTCCTCGGCCTCTCTCACCGTGAGCTTCTTCTCTAGCGCTCTCGCGAGCAGAGCGTCGCATATGCCGTGCAGTCTCCTGAGCTGAGCCTTGATTCTCTCGATCTCCCTCTCTCTCTGCGAGAAGCTCAAAGCTCTCCCCTCAGGAGCTTCCGTGTTATCTCGTGCCTCGGATTTAAGGCGACCTCCGCCGTCGTCCCCTCCTCTACGATTCTCCCCCCGTAGAGCACGACGATGTAGTCCGAGAGCCTAACGGCCTGGTGAGGCATGTGCGTGACTACGACCGCGGTCATGCCCTCGCGCTCGACGAGCCTCCTGACCGCCTCCTCGATCCTAGCGGTGTTTATCGGGTCTATGTTGGCGGTCGGCTCGTCGAGCAGTAAGATCCTTGGCTTGAGAGCGAGAGCTCTCGCGAGGCACAGCCTCTGCTGCTGACCTCCGCTGAGCCTCCAAGGCGGGTCCCTCAGTCTGTCCCTCACCTCGTCCCAGAGGCCCGCCCTCTCGAGGGCCCACCTCACGATCTCGTCGAGCTCTCTCCTGCTCTTGGTCAGACCGTTGATCTTGGGGCCTATGGCCACGTTTTCGTATATGCTCATGTGGGGGAACGGGTTCGGTTGCTGGAAGACGACGCCGAACATCCTCCTCAGCTCGTAGACGTCCATCTCGAAGACGCTCCTCCCGAAAACCCTCACGTCCCCCTCGACTCTGACTCCGTCGATCAGCTCGACTAGCCTGTTGAAGACCTTCAACAGCGTAGTCTTCCCGCTCCCGCTGGGCCCCATAACCGCCGTGACCGCTCCGGCTGGGATCCTCAGGTCGATGTCGTCGAGGATCCTCTTGCCTCCTACCGACACGGAGAGCCCTCTGGCCTCTATCGCGTAGCCGCCGGCCGCGTTCACTTAGTCTCGCCTCTCAAGGCCAATCTGTACGCGGCGTACATCGCCATGTAGAGGACCAATAGCACGAAGGCTCCTCCCCACGCGAGAGCCCTCCAATTCTCGTAGCCGCTCTGAATGAACTGGAATATCATCAGAGGGAGAGCATCTATCGGCTGAAGCGGGCCTCCGAACACTACGGATCTAGCCCCGTAGACCGTGAATAGGAGGGGAGCCGTCTCGCCCATCGCTTTCATCGTAGCCATGAGCACTCCCCTCCACACCCCTCTCTTCGCCATCTTCAGTCTCAGGCCTAGAGCCACCTGAGCTCTCCTCATGCCCAGCGCGTAGCCGGCCTCGACGTAGGTCGAGGGCACTGAGGACAGAGCGGACTCCGCGTAGACGTACACGTAGGGCAGCATCACGAGGGCGAGGGCGACGGTCCCGGCCAATCCCGTGAATCTCCCCAATGGGAGGACCAACAACGAGAAGACCAATAGGCCCACGCTTATCGTCGGGACTTCGAGCAGAGCTCTCGACGTGAGTCTGACGAGCCTGGACAGAGGGCTCCGGGGGAACTCCACCGAGAAGACCGCCGCCAGCGCGGCCATCGGAGCAGCTATCGCGAGCGAGGACGCTGTCAAATATAGAGTGCCGACGAGGGCGGGAGCCACGCCGCCCGGCCTCTCTGCCGTCACGGCTGCGGGCTTCTCGAAGAGCAGCGAGAGCCCCTCCGAGGCAAGGACGGGGAGCCCTCTCCAAGTCACGTAGAGGACCACGTGGAGGGCGACCGCCGCGAAGGCGAGAGCCACGAGCGAGGCCAGAGCCGAGAAGAGCCTGTCCTTGAGCTTCCTCGCCCAGCTCACAGTCTCACGCTCCTGAGAGCTCTCAGGCCAGCCGCGTTGACAATGAGCCCGACGCAAAGCAGAAGCAGGCTACCCGCGAAGAGGGAGCTGAGCATGAGGGGGTAGCCGCGGGACTCGGCGAATTGATTGGCTATGAGCGATGTGATCGTGTAGGCTGGAGAGAAGACGCAGGGGCTGAGTACGTAGGCGTTTCCTACCACCATGGTCACGGCCGCGGTCTCGCTCATGGCCCTCCCGAGGCCTAGCAGAGCCGCCGAGACCACGGCACCTCTTATCATCGAGAGCCTCGTCATCGCCTGCTCATACCTGGTCATTCCGAGGGAGTAGGCGGCCTCGATGTAGACCGAGGGCACGCTCCTGTACGCCTCGTACACGAGAGCGGAGGCGAAGGGGGTGATCATGATAGAGAGCAGGATCCCCGCCGTGAGGACGCTCGCCCCCGAGAGGGGCTTACACGAGAAGAAGGGCAGGAAGCCCAAGAGCTCGTGGAGGGGCTCCATTAGGTTCTTCCTCAAGAAGGGACCCAGGAAATAGAGGCCCCACAGCCCGTACACGACCGATGGGAGGCCGGCGAGAGCGTCAATGATAAGCCCGAGGAGATGGGAGAGGGAGCGAGGCGCTATCTCGACGAGAAACACCGCGAGGAGTACCGAGACGGGGAGGGCGATGAGGAGAGCGATGCCGGCGGAAGTGAGAGTCCCGACGATCGCTGGGAGCAGACCGTACTCGCTCTTCGGCGGGGGCTCGAGGGAGGGCCTCCACCTCGCGCCGGCGAAGGTCTTGAGGCCCTGGAGCTCGAGGGCCTCGCGGCTCAAGTCGATGTGAGCGTAGAAGAGGAGCGCGAAGGCTAAGACCATCGCCGCAGCGGGAGCAGCGAGACAATAGAAAAAAACCAAGTCGCCTAGAGGCCTCCCGAGCCTCATCGTTCTCTACCCGCTCCCGATAATCTCGACGGCTCTCAGAGCGTAAGACGCGAGCTCCTCGGGCACGGGCACGTAGCCCTCGACCATGAGGCCCCTCCCCTCGGTATAGATGAACTCGACGAACCTCCTCACGGCCTCAGCCTTGCTCGGCGGATAGCTCTTGTATAGAAGCAGGAAAGAGAACGAGGTGATGGGATAGGAGTCCTCGCCTGGAGCGAAGATGACGCCGCCCCAGAACTCGTTGAAGTCGTCGTCCGGTCTCGGCGGGAGCTTCGCCAGAGCCCCTCTCAGCGCACTCGTCATGGTCTCGGGCGACGCATCGACGAATCTCCCCTCCGCGTTCTCGATCAGCGCGTGGGGGAGCTTGGCGAGAGCAGCGTACGCGTACTCGACGTAGCCTATCGAGCCGGGGGTCCTCGAGACCAAGTCGGCCACGCCCTGATTGCCTTTCCCCCCCAGTCCTCTCCCGGTCTTATCGACGGGCCATTCGACGGCTTTCCCGACCAACTCGGGCGGCCACAGACCCCTCGACGACTTCCTCAGGAACTCTGTGAAGATTTGGGTCGTCCCGCTGGAGTCAGACCTGTGCACGGCGACGATCCTCTCGTGCGGGAGCCTCAGATCGGAGTTTAGAGAGGCTATCCTCGGGTCGTCCCAATACTCTATCTCGCCCAGGTATATGGCGGCCAGGACCTCTCCGCTCAGCCTGAGCCTCCCCTCGAGGCCCGGCAGATTATAGATCACGACCACCGACCCGATGACGAGGGGGAGCTGGATCACGCCTCTGGGATCCCTCTTGGCCTGCGCGAGAGCCCCGCTGGGCAGCGGGGGATCGCTGCAAGCGAAGTCAACGAGCTTCGCCAGGAACTGCTCCTGGCCAGCCCCGCTACCCGTAGGGCTGTACTCGATGACGACGCCTGGGCCCCTCCTCATGAACTCCTTGGCCCAGGCGTCTAGCTGAGGGTGCACGAACGTCGAGCCTGATCCCAGGAGCGTGACCTTCTCGGGCGTAGCGGTCGCGGGGGTCGTCGTCCCCGTCGACTCCGCGGGCTTTTCCCCCGGTCTCAAGCTCAAGAAGAGGGCGGCGGCTGCGAGCGCGGCGGCGAGGGCGACGACGTAGAGGGCCCTGCTCCTCAAGAGCGCTCAGTCCTCGAGCTCGAGGGCTCACCCGCCGGCTAATATGCGCGATCGAAATAGAATCAAAATTAATATATACTACTATATAGATGCATATAGAGGTCGGTCTTCGTGCTATACGTCAGGAGGGTCCAGCTGACGGGGCGCTCCACGCTCATAGTCTCGCTCCCGAGGGATTGGGCGAGAAGGGCCGGAGTAGGTAAGGGCTCTAGAGTGCTCATCGAGGTCCTCCCCGATAACAGCCTCAGGATCTCTCCCTCCTTCGAGAGAGCGGAGAGACCTCGAGCTCCCGAGAGGGTCATCGACCTGCGCTCCTCGAGCGCGAGCGCCGCGGCCAAGGCCCTGGTCTCGGCCTACGTGGCCGGCTACAGAGTATTCAGGGTGCTCCACGACGAATCCGGCTCGACCATCGCTCAGACTCTCCGCGACCTCGTCTCCTCGAAGATTATGGATGTCGTCGTTACGGACGAGTCTAGCTCGGGCCTGACGATGAGAGTCGTCGGGAGTCAGCTCGACCTGGGCGTCGGCGAGGCCGTAGCTCTGGCGGCGAGGCACGTAAGCTACATGTTCAGGGACCTTGTCGAGGGGATGAAGAGGGGCGACCTCTCCCAACTCCAGAGCGTCAGGGCGAGGGACGACCTAGTCGACAGGCTCTATCTGAGTCTGACGAGGAGGCTCGTGGCCGTGCTCTCGGGCGAGGTCTCCCCGGCCGAGGCCGGCCTCGAGAGCCCAGCCGAGGCTCTCCACTACTACCACGGCTTCAAGGCTCTCGAGCGCGTTGCCGATCACGTCGCGTCGATGGCCGAGGAGGCCTCGAAGATCGCCTTAAGGGGGGGCTCCATTGGCGAGGACTTGGTGGCGATGGTCGAGGAGGCTAGCTCCATTTTCTCTAGGGCCGCCTCGGCTCTCTCCAAGCTGGATGCGGGGGCCGCCCTTCGGCTCGCGGACGAGATCGAGTCCAGGAGGATCGAGGTCAGGAGGCTCTTAGAGAGCGCCGCTGGGGGCGAGGCGGCGCGCTACGGGCTCCTCATGAGCCTCTCGAGGGTGCTCGGCTACTCGCTCGACATGGTCGAGGACGTGCTCGACGTGTTGACCCTCAAGGAGCTCCTGAAGTCTGTGAGCGAGGCGGCGCGCTGAGCGCGCCGAGGAATCGGGCGGCGCCTCGAGCGGCCCAGGCGAGGACAGGCTCGAACGAGTCTACTGCGGGGAGGCTCAACGAGTTAAGTCCCGACGAGCTCGACGGGCTTCTCAAAAATCGAGGGCCCTTGAAATCACGAGTGGCTCGGGGTCGTCGGCGCTCCCCGGTCCATTAGGCTGGGGGCAACATCATTTGTCCGAGGTTGAAGTAGTCGATCAAGGTCTTCGGGAAGGCGCTCAAGGCTATGGCCACGATGATGAGAGCCAGGATCGCGACCAGCGCCACCGTCTCGCTCGCGCCTAGCTCGGGCCTCTCCTCCGAGTTCCCGCCGCTCTCTCCGCTCCCATCGTGGAGGACCGGCCCCTTCCCAACGCTCAGAGAGTAGAACAGTCTGAAGTAGAACGCGGCCGAGATCAGTATCGCGATCGCCATACCGACGGCCATCGTGGCCGCGAAGAAGTTCGTCGTCACGAGCCCTATGAACGTGAAAGCCTCGCTCCAGAACGTGAGGAACGGGGGGACCCCCGTTAGGCCGAGGCCCAAGGCCACGATGGAGAACTTCAACGCTATGGTCCTCTCGAGCTTCCCGGCCAATACGCTTAGGCTCCTCGTGCCCCACAGAGCTATGAAGAGGCCGGAGAGCAGGAAGGCCGCTCCCTTGAGAAGGCCGTGGGCCATTATGTGGAGCTGAGCGTACGTCTTGGCGAGGGCGGCTCCAGCCACGAGGCCCAAAACTATGTAGCTGACGTGAGCTACGCTGCTGTAGGCGAGCATCCGCTTCATGTCGTCCTGCCTTATGGCCGCTAAGTTGCCAATGAATGCTCCGATGAGGGCGGCCAGCGCGAACGCCTTGGCGACGTGCGCGTCGAGCAAGGCCACGCTGGCGGCCACGTAGGCGCCCGTCTCTATGGCTATGCCGGATAAGAGAGCGCTAGCGGTGCTGGGAGCGGCCATGTGGACGTCGGGGAGCCAGAAGTGCAGCGGGAAGATCGCGGCCTCTACGCCGAAGCCCACGGCCATGAGGGCCTTCGCCAGCGGACTCGCGCGGGCCACGGCCTCGATCGACGTGCTGCCCGCCTCGGCCACGGTCATGCCGATGCCGACCAGAGCGAGCAAGCTGCCGACGCCGCACATCATGACGTACTTGAGGGCCGACTCTAGGTTCTCTCTGTGCCAGTGGAACACCGTTAGGACCAGTATCGACACGCTCATGAGCTCCCAATAGACGAAGAGCCTGATGAGGTCTCTGCTCTGAGCCACGAGATAGGCCGACGCGACGAGAGCGAGGAGCACAGCGTCGTGCAGGAACTTGCCTCTCTCCCTGATGATACAGCTTGAAGAGAGAGCCGCGGCGAGCCCTATGGCGGCCGAGGTAGCGCCTATGAAGCCGGCCGGGCTCCTCGCGCCAACGAAGATCAATAGGAGGAGCCCAGTCCACGCCGTCAGAAGATAGGTCGATATACTCCTGCTCCTCGCCTCGCCGAGGAGGCCCGTCGAGGCTATAGCGGTCACTCCCGCCGAGGTGAGGAGCAGGACCGAGGTCTCGCTCGCGAGGGCTCCGAGGGGGGTCATGTCGCTCTCACCACACTAACGAGACGAGGAGCGCGAGCGCTAAAACGAAGGCCAGGATCCACGAGGTGTTTATCGAGGGAACGCCTGTCTGAATCATCGTGGCAACTCGGCTCACTTTATCGGCGACGAATTTGGCGAGCATCGTGTAGGCGTCGTCCAGGAGGAAGCTCCTCTCCGCCGCACTGGCCAGTGGGCCGAGAGACCTCCTCATTTCGGGGGCCGCGTTTCTGCCCCAGAGCGCGTAGGAGACCGCCACGCCCAGCAGAGCGGCCAGGAGCGGGAGCGGCTCAACGGCCGCGTGCAAGTGCTCCGCTCCGAAGGCGCGAGCGGCGCTGAGGACCGGGTAGAGGCCGAGGGTCGTGGCGACGCAGAGCAACACGATGACTGGGACCATGAACTTGTCTCTCTCGTGGTAGTGGCCGCTGGGCTCGCCCAAGAACATCGCGAAGAACGCCCTGAAGATGTAGAGAGCCGACGTGAAGGATACCGTGAAGACCACCAACGATGCGAGGGCCTCGGGGAGCGCTCCGTGAAGCAGCCCCAGCACCATCTCCTTCGTGACGAAGCCGGGGAAGGGCGGGAGTCCGGCCAGGCTCAGAGCGCCTATTAGGAAGCAGATGGCCGAGATCCTCAGCCCGCCTCTATAGAGACCCCTCATCTGGAAGATGTCTCTGGTGCCTGTCTCGTGAATCACGAGACCCGCCGTGAGGAAGAGGAGGGCCTTGAAGAGCGAGTGGCTAAGCAGGTGGAGCTGAGAGGCGGTCCAGGCTCCCAGGCCGAGGGCCAGGAACATGAGCGAGAGGTGATTGATCGTGCTGAAGGCCAGAACCCTCTTGACGTCTCTCGACCCAATCGCGGCGAAGCCCGACATGAGCACGGTTATTAGAGCGATGACAGCGATCAAGTGCATCAGAGCTGGGAAAAGCGAGATCAGCGGGTACATTCTGGCGACCAAGTAGACGCCGGCCTTGACCATGGTGGCGGCGTGTATAAGGGCGCTAACCGTCGTGGGCCCCTCCATGGCATCGGGGAGCCAGACCAACAACGGGAACTGAGCGGACTTACCCATGGCTCCGACGAAGAGGAGAAGCCCGATGAGCTGGGCCATTCTAGCGGGCAGACCCGAGGCCGAGCTCAGGAGCTCCGGCACGCTGGTCGTGCCGGCAGCGGCGTAGGCTAGTGCGACGCCTATCAACATGCCAAAGTCGGCGGTCCTCGTGACCACGAAGGCCTTGAGGCCGGCTCTCCTGGCCTCGGGCTTCTCCCACCAATAGGCTATGAGGAGGGCGCTGCATATCCCCACCATCTCCCAAAATATATAGAGGAGCACGAGGTCTCCAGCCACGACGAGGCCCGACATTGAACCGATGAAGAGGAGTATCAACGCGTAGTATCTAATGAAGTCTCTGTCGCGTCCCATGTAGCCGACGCTGTAGTAGACAACGAGAGCTCCTATGCAGTTTATCACGCAGAGCATGAAGACGGAGAGTTGATCGACGTAGAAGGAGACGTGCGGGAGATACGGTCCCAAGTAGAGGGGCCACCTATGGGGCTGAGAAAATAGGTAAAGCGAGAGGGCGGCGGCCAGGGCCGAGGCGACCACAGCAAGGCCCTCGCCCGCCCTCCTCGAGATCTTGCCCAACGCCGGCTCCAAGACGCAGGCCGCGAGGGTCGCCAGCGGGATCAGGAGGGGATTGACCTCGGCCAAGGCCTCGCACCTCCTACCATTTGAGCTCGGAGATCCTCCTCGGGTCGCTAGTCTTGAACTTCCTGTAGACGACCACCACGACGATTATGCTCGCGGCCTCCATCGCTGCTGCGGCCGAGGCCGCGAGCACTACGGCGTAAGTGGGCGAAAAGGCGGAGCTCAGGCCGGCCGACGAAAGGACCAGAATCGCTCCGAGGCCGAGCGATTGCAGCCCGATGAGTACTCTGACCAAGTTGCGCGTAGCGGCGACCGCGACGAGGCCTCCCATGGCGAGGACGACCCCAACCGCGGTCACGAAAGAAGAGCTCACGCCGGTCACTCCTCCACACCCCACATCGACATTACCACTCCGATAGCCGTTGTGAGCATGAGGAGGGCCAGGGCTCCGACGTCTTGAATGGCCATGGCCCTTGGCTCGCTCAGGCCCAGGAGCCCGGCGTGCTCGAGGACGAGCACTGAGATCAGATAGGTGGAGGAGAGCCCGAAGACCAGAGCGAGGAAGTGCCCGTAATCGATCCTGGGCTCCATCTCCTCGGGCGAGGTCGGGACGACGGCCAAGGCTATCAGGATTAAGGTGACGAGGAGCCCCGCGTAGAGCGTTGCTACGACGACGCCGGCGGCGGGGCTAACGAGCATAGCTATCGAAAGGCCCGCGAGCGCGCTCCCGAAAAATAGGGAGACCACGGCGACGGAGAGCCTCCTGACCACAAGGGCCAGGAGAACGAGAACAGCGCCGACCGCGGCCAGAGCCTCCCCTATCAAGCGCCCTCGCCCCCGCTTGGCTTCGGCCCCACGTGTAGCGGCACGAGCTTTCTCTCGAGTTCTATGGCCTTGAACGTGCAGACGTAGGAGCACATGCCGCAGTATATGCACCTGAAGTAATCGAACCTGGGATGCTGCAGCGGGACTTCTCTCTGCCCGACCCTCCTGGTCCCTACCGTGACCATGGTTATTGCAGAGGAGGGGCAGACCATGTAGCACAGCCTACAGCCGGTGCACTTCTCCGGGATGAGCAGAGGTCTCCCGCGCAGGTGGGGCTGCTCTTCGAGGTCCTCGACCACGTAGGGCTCGGTGATGGGCTCGGTGACCAATCGCCTAAGGGCCTCGCTCAACATCCCGGTCGCGCCTCTCTTGGGCACGAGCGGATCACCTCAGGACCAAGAGCACGAGAGCTGCTTGCGCGAGGAGGAGGGGAGCGAGCCTCACCCAGAAGTACTCTCCGAGCGCGAGGACTCGGATCCTCGCGGCGATACCTCTCACCACGAAGATCAGCAGCGATATCAGCAGCACTTTGAGCAGGAAGTAGGCCGTCCCAATGATCGGCGCGGCGTCGTGGCCTGGGCCGAGGGGTCCTCCTAAGTAGGCCACGGCCATGAGAGAGGCCCCGAAGAATAGCATGAGGTCCTTGTAGAGCTTGAGGAAAGCCAGACCTCGGCCGGAGTACTCCGTCAGCCACCCGCCGACGATCTCTTGCTTGGCCTCGGGGAGGTCGAAGGGCTGCTTCTCGAGCTTCGCCATGAGCGCTAATAGGGCCGCCACGAAGCCGAGCGGCTGATAGATCAACAGCGGGCCATGCTGAGCCTGATAGCTCAAGACGCCCTCCACGCTCAGCGCCTTAGCCTGCAGAGCAGCGAGGATCAGCGCGATCGAGAGAAGGGCCTCGTAGACCGAGTACTGTAGCACGTGCCTGCCGACTCCGACCGACGTATAGGGGCTGAGCACAGCGAAGCCGGCGAGAGCCATCGCGAAGGCTCCGAACGAGAGCACGAAGAGCATGAGGACGAAGTCTCCCTCGAAGCCTAGAGGGGACTTTATTCCGGAGAGAGGCAGGAGGGCCAGGCCGAAGACCGGCACTCCCAGCGAGATCGCCGGGGCCAGCCTGAAGAGCAGGGGGTCAGCTCCTTCCGGGACTATCTCGCGTTTCGTGAGGAGCTTGAGGAAGTCGTAGAGGGGCTGTAGGAGCCCGCGGGGCCCGGTGAACTTGGGCCCGATCCTCCACTGGATCCTAGCCACGGACTTCCTCTCCACCCACTGCAAGAACAGCGCGAAGATCGTCGCGAACAATAGGCCGGGGAAGACCAAGGTCCTGAGCAAGGCCTCGAGAGCGAGCTCACTCACAGCTAGCCCACCTCTTTCTGCTCATCTTAATGAAGTCCTCCTCCCTGAGCATCCTGGCGGTCCTGGTTCGCACGTCGTACACCAGGACCCTATCGGTGCAGCTGAAGCAGGGGTCTATCATCGTGAAGATGATGGGGACGTCGGAGAGAGTCGCTCCGCGCAGGAGCGTAGCGGCGAGCAGCATGTTGGCGAGGCTCGGCGTTCTGACCTTGACTCTATCGGGGGTGGGCTTGCCAGCCGACTTAATGAAGTAGAAGAGCTCGCCCCTGGGGGCCTCGGTTCTAGCAACGGCCTCGCCGGGCTGGGGAGAGGCCATGTAAAATCTCTGGGGAACCGCCGCGCCGGCGGGGAGCTCCTCGGCGATTCTCCTGCACATCTCGATCGACTGCATCGTCTCCTTGAGCCTGACGAGCACGGAGTGATAGGCGTCGGCCCTCTTCTCTGTTATGGGCTCGAAGCCCAGCTCTTGGTAGGCTCCGTAGGGCTCCACCTTCCTTATGTCGTAGGGGTCACCCGTGATTCTCCTGTAGGGGCCAACGGCGCACATCCTCCTCGCGGTCTCGACGTCGAACTCGCCGAAGCCTCTGGTCCTGTGGATGAAGAGGTCGAAGGAGAGGATCCTCTCCATCACGTCGGAGGCCTGCTTCTCGATCTCTCGGAGAGCCCTCTTGACTTGCTCGAGCTGAGAGTCTGTGACGTCTCTGACGGTGCCTCCTATTGTCGCGAAGCCCTTCATCACTCTATTGCCGCATACGATCTCGAGGACGTCCATGACCTTCTCGCGGACGCCCCACAGCCACATGAACATGGTGTCGAAGCCCATCCAGTACCCGACGAGCCCTATCCACAGGAGGTGCGAGTGGACCCTCTCGAGCTCGGCCACGAGAGTCCTCAGCCACTCGGCTCTCCTGCTCGGCTCCACCTTGGCCACGCTCTCGGCCGCCAGGACGTAGGTGTACGTGTGTATGAAACTGCAGATGCCGCACACCCTCTCGAAGAGGTAGACGTTCTTCAGGTAGGTCCTCCTCTCAGCGATTTTCTCGATGCCCCTGTGGACGTATCCCAGCCTCGGTATGACGTCAACGACGGTCTCGCCGTCCACGATCAGCCTGAAGTGCTCGGGCTCCTTGAGGGCTGGATGATAGGGGCCAAAGGGGACGCTCACTCCCTCGGCGCTAGTCTGAATTTGGCCGAGGGCATCGCCGTCGCGCCAAATGATTTCCCTGACCTTCTCGTTCTCCGCCTCCTTCCAGAGAGGCGGGGTCGCGTCTCGCGGGTAAGTTTCGGGGAGCGGGTACCGATAGGCTTCCCAGGGGTTCCCCTCGAACCTAACCCCGAAGAGATCGCGAACCTCCATCTCGTAGAAGAGAGAACCCGGTATCACGTCTGCTATCGTGGGGAGAGAAGCCCCGACCTTCTTGGGGACCGAGACCTCTAAGTGAGTCATGTCGCCCGACAGGCTAGACAAGTGATAGAGGACCCTGATCTTCTCCCCCGCGTCGACCCCCGTTATCGTGACGAGGTGGCCGTAGCCCCTCTTGACTTGGTGCTCTACGGCCTCCCTCAATCCCTCCGGTTCCACCGTCACGACGTTCTCTAGGGGTCTCCCGCCCAAAGCTATCAGGCCTCCACTACTATCGGCCTCGCTTTGCCCCTCTTCCTCTTCTCGCTCTTGACGCCAGCCACGAGGCCCAGCGCCTTGATTATCGCCTCGGGCTTAACGGCGCAGCCCGGCACGTAAACGTCCACCGGTATGACCTTATCGACTCCCCCGATCACGTTGTAGCAGTCGTGGAACACGCCCCCGCTGCAGGCGCAGGCGCCGACGGCGATTACGACCTTCGGCTCGGGCATCTGGCTGTAGATCTGCCTGAGTGCGTCGACCGAGAGCCTATTGACCGAGCCGGTGACCACGAGAGCGTCGGCGTGCCTGGGGCTAGGGACGAGGAGAGCTCCGAACCTCTCCGCGTCGAACCTCGGCGTGAGAGCCGCGACTATCTCTATATCGCAGCCGTTGCAGCTGCTGGCGTTGAAGTGGAAGAGCCAGAGGCTCTTCTTGATGTATCTATTGAGGTCTCCCAATCCCATGAGCTCTCCGCCTCCTCTGGAACAAGACAGCCGACGAGAGTATACCGCCGAGGCCGAGCAGGGCGAAGAGGGCGGTCTCCAAGCCGGCGGGGGAGAACAATAAGAAGATCGCCAAGGCCTCGGCGAGCAGGAAGAACGAGACGAGCGCCATAAGCTCGGTGTAGTAGCGGAACCTCTGGGGGCCCAGAGTCACGCCGCCGGTGAAGGGTCTCCTGCCGAGAGACGAGTCGCGCTCTAAAGGGCGCGAGCCCTTGAAGGAGAGGAGCGCCGAAGCCGCAAAGAGGGCTACCGAGGTCAGCAGCGCGAGCGCTAGAGCCAACACGACCACAGCGATCTGACTCGCCGTCACCGATTGGCCCCAGCACTCGGCTTCCTAATAGCCTTATAATTATTTTCGTTCCACATTGAGAGAAAAAAATATTAAGTCCCGGAGCACTTGCGCGACCGGTTGTGATAACATCTGGCGTTCATTAAGGAGGTTCCATTTAACATAGCTTAATCAAAAGCCCCGAGCCCTCGTCCGAGCCTGCATTCGGGGAGCGAGCTCAGCAGAGCCTCCGCGAGGACCTCGCAGCCCTCTCTGACTTCTGAGGAGATCTCGAGCCTCACCGCCCCCAGCTCCGAGGCCTGCACGCCGAGGACCCACGCCTCCTCGACGCCGTAGCGCCATTTAAGGACTCGAGACAGGAGCCTCATCGAGATGCCGTGAGAGGAGGAGAAGTCGATCGAGCTCGAGAACTCGTCTAGGGGCGCCAACGCTATCTGGCCGGCCTCGAGGCCCGCCTCGATCGCGTCGATTATTATGAGCCTCCTCGCCTTCTCGAGCCTCCCGCTCAGCTCGCTCAAGCACAGCTCCAGCTGGGACTCGCAGACGATAGCGCGTCGCGTCGCGCAGGAGGCCAGGAGGAGCTCCCCCACAAGGAGACCGGCCGCGTCGTCGCCCCGCAGCCTATTTCCCAGGAAGACCAGGATCGAGTCGTCGATGAGGCCTCCGAGAGCCTTGATAGCCTCCTCCCCCACTAAGACTCCTCTCAAGACCTCGAGCTCACCTCGAGGATCGCCTCGCGTAGCGTTCGCGCTCTAGCAGCCTCAGAGGGGCTCAGCCTTCGGGAGAGACCTCATCTCCGAGCCTCGGCGAGGATCGGGCTTTCGGCAAACTCTTCACGGCCCGCGCGTTCGTGTGATCGAAGAGGCTTAAAAGCTGGGGGCGGCTCTCGACCGATCGTTCTGCCGAGGGCCATTGGCGAAGCCTATGAGCTCCTAGACGTACTCGAGCTCTCCGCTCGACGCCCTAGCGCAGGGGCTGAGCCCGAGCTCCAATAGCTCCCCCCGCCCCACCACGTGAATCACTCTGAATCCCCTGACCATCAGGTAGTCCGATAGGATCCTCCTATGACACGCTGTCGGGCTCCTCTCTCTGCAGAGCAGAGCGCTGGTCTTCTCCGACGCGAGATACTCGAGCTTCCTCAGAGCGGGCCTGACGTCGAGCCTCGTCGTAATGTAGGCGGCGTAGGCTCTGAAACCCTCGGCTCCCAAGCAGCTGCCCACTCCTCTGTCATCGGCGTCGACGCCGAAGCGCCTATAGCCGCCCAGCTCGGGGATCCAGACGTAGTCGATGTCCTCGAGCGCGAGGGCCCCGGCTAGAGCCGGTCCCGAGAACTCGGGAGCTCTCCTCGAGTAGTTCCACCTCCTGACGTCGACGACTCTCTCGACCCCATTGCTCCGCAGCAGCTCGATCAGCTCGCGCGGAGTTCGCCCAGAGTACCCCACAGTATAAACAACAGGGCTCAAAGTCTCTCGCCCGTCTAGGAGCCGCGGCTAGGAGCTCGAGCGACCTCGCTCTTATCCCCTCTCTCGCCGCGCTCGGCAATAGAATCGCCGAGGAGAGCTCGGCGAGCGATTCGTGAGACCTCGTCTTAGGAGGGGAAAAGAGGGGAATGGAGGTGAGGCGCAGCTCGATGGCGGAGGCCTCAGCCCACGGCCTTGATGACGTCTCTGATCGATACTACCGCAGCCACTCTCCCGTTGTCGAGCACCGGCAGGTGCCTTATGTTGTGCCTCAGCATCAGCTCGGCGGCCTCCCTCAACGTGGAGTCCCCGTTCACCGTGATTATGCCCTCTCTTCTAGCTAGGGCCTCCACCGGGGCGCCGAGGTCTGCCCCCAACGCGATGGCTCTCAACAGATCGTACTCGGAGAGCACTCCGACGATCTCTCCATCGCTTAAGATCGGCACGAAGCCTACGTTGTTCTCCGCCATGATCCTAGCGACCTCCCTCAGCGGCGCGCCGGGCCTCACGTAGACCAAGTCTCTCGCCGCCACGTCGCGAACTCTGAATCTCAGCGAGGCCCTCTTCTTCGCGATGGAGTCTAGAGCGAGGGCCTCGTTCACGAGCTCCCTGGCGCTGACGTATCCCACGAGCTCTCCGCTCGAGTCACAGATAGGCGCGTGCCTGAGGAACTTCTCCTCAATCACGACGAATATCTTCGTCACGGGCTCGTCCTCGCGCACGCACTCCACGCGCACGGCGTGCTCGGAGACCGGAGAGCCGAGGCCTGCCCCTCGCGCTATGGCCCTAACCAAGGCCCTCTCCTCGAGCACTCCGACGCCGCTGCCCACGACGAAGGCCGCCCTGACCCCGCTCTCGATCATGCGCTTGGCCGCTTCAACGAGCGGGACTCCGGGTGGCACCACGAGCGGAGGCCTCTTGGCGAATCTGCCGGCGCTCAGCTCCGCCCAGATCCTCGTGCCCAACGTCTCGGGCCCCCTCAGCGCGTAGAGGGCCCCCATGATCATTGGCACCAGCGTCGACCAGAGCACGACTGCCTGGTACAAATCGCCCGTGACCCTGTAGATCGACGTGACTACTAGGGGAGTAAAGCCGCCCGTCAGACCGTAGCCCAGATTGTAGGAGAGAGCAACGGAGGAGAGCCTTATTCTAGCCGGGAACAGCTCGAGCAGGAGAGCCGACATGGCTCCGCTGTAGCCCACTCCGTTGAAGAGAGTCATCGTCAGAGTGGTCAGCCAGAGCCCCGTCTCGTCTCCTACCGCGAGGTACTTGTCGTAGAGCTTGAAGGCCACGGGGAACCACAGCGCATTGCCGTAGATGCCGAGGAGGAGCACGGGCTTCCTGCCTATCTTGTCGGAGAGCCAGCCGAAGAGCGGATAGGTCCACAGAGAGGCATATATTGCGGTGCTCAGTATCTTGTTCGCCTCGCTCGTGCTCAAGCCGCCGGCTATCTGCAGATACTGCGAGTTGAAGTAGTTGTTCGTGTACCACACGGGCCCGTGGGCCCCGACCACGCCGATCCACGCCATGAGGACTAGGGGCAGGTAGCGCTTCGAGAAGACCTCTCTGACCGGGCTCGAGGTGACGCGCCTCACTCTCTTTAGCATGTCGAAGATGGGAGTCTCTCTGTAGATCAGGTGGAGGATCAGAGCGACGGCGAAGACGAGGGCGCCGGCCACGATGAAGTTGAGCCTCCAGCCCCACGCGGCGAACTGCTCCGCGCCGAGCCAGCCGCTGATGAAGGTCTGGATGCTGCCCGCGACGCCCATCCCGGCCGCTGGCGTGGTGAAGAGCACACCGGTTATCAGCCCTCTCCTGTGCTCCGGCGCGAACTCGCCGAGGTACGTGATCGCGGCCCCGTAGCCTCCGCCCAGCGCTAGACCCTGAACTATCCTCAACGCGAAGACCAAGATCGAGGCTAGGACCCCCACCTGAGCGTAGCTAGGCGCGAGGCCCACGCCGACGGTCCCGACCAACATGAGGAGAGCGGCGATGACGAAGGCCCTCTTGCGCCCGAGCTGATCGCCTATCTTGCCGAAGAGTATCGCGCCGAGCGGCCTGAAGAGGAAGCCGACGGCCAGAGCGCCATAGGATGCAATGAGCGAGGCTATGGGATCCGTCGAGGGGAAGAATACTCTGGCGACCACCTTGGCCAGAATGCCGTAGGTGTAGAAGTCGAGCCACTCGAGGAAGGCCCCGGCCCACGCGACGAGGGCCACGGAGGCTAGTCTGCTCCCCTCCCCCTTGGGTCTGTTCAATTTCTCCCCGCGGCTCGAAGGATTTTTGCAACTAATATTCGATTCTCTGAAATAAGAATTATTAAATCGATAATTAACCCATATAAAATAGGAGAATAGGGTTTAAATCGCTCGGCGACCCCTAGCCTCCATCAGCTCGAGAACTGCATCTCGATGAACTCATCGAGCTCTCGGCCGCTCTCTCTCGAAGTCTTCAGCCACTCCCCCACGACGTCGGGGTCTCTGCCCATGCTCTTCGCCCCGAACTCGTCGATCTTGACGAGGGCTGGAAAGAGAGCGAACTCGCCGAAGACCACGGCCTCGCCCACGTCGAGACTCGGCAGAAGCGAGACGAGCTCCCGGCTGAGCTGCTCGCTAGTCCTCTGAACATAATATTGGTCTTCGGGCTCGACGATCCTGAGGACTATCTTGCTGCACGTCTGGCTGAGGCTGTTCTCGTCGAGGCTCTTGGGCCTCTGGCTCACGAGGCATAGGCCCACGCCGAACTTCCTCCCCTCTCTCGCTATCTGTGAGAACACGGTCTTCGTGTTCGTCTGCTCCTCCCCCTTCGGCACGAGCGTGTGGGCCTCCTCGAGGACGAGGAGGGCGGGCGTCGGGTAGCCCTCGCGCCCCCCGCTCACAACCCACCTCTTCCTGGCCTCGAGGAGGCTCCTCGAGACGAAGGACACGAAGACGTCGCAGCCTTCCCTATCGACGTGCGAGAGGTCCACGACGTTGAGCTTGCGCGGCACGATGAGCCTCGAGAGATCGCGGGGAGCGCTCGAGCTCAAGAAGCCTCTGTACCTGGAGAGGAGGTCCTCGAGCTTCCCCGCCACCTCGTGCAACACGTCGGAGCTGAGCTTAACGAGCCTGCGATAGTGCTCCTCGGCCTCCGAGGGCAGCCTCTCTGGCCGGGCGATCGAGGAGGCGAGGAGCGAGCGGAGCCCCTCCCCGGCCTCGCGGTCCTCGATCGCGTCCGCGAGCTCTATCATGAGCTCAACGACGTTCTTCCCACCGCCCTCCCCCGAGCTCCTGAGGGCTCTGGCGAGTCCGTAGAGGGCTCGCAGAGCTCTGTACTGCTTGTGATAAGACGGCACGATGCTCGCGAGAGCCCCTATCTCGTGGAGCTTGAGCGAGTCGGGGTTTATTCTGGGCTCTATCACGTTGGAGACCTCGCTGTCGAACGCGTCGAGGTACTCTCCGTGGAAGTCAAATATCACGATGGTCCCGCCGAAGGCTCTGGCTATCCTATTCGAGAGCACGGCCACCGCGTTCGACTTGCCGGCCCCAGTCATGGCCAGGACGGCGCAGTGGCGGGCCACGAGCTTATCGACGCTGACGTAGACCGGGACGTTGGGATTCGTGGCCAGAGACCCTATTCTCACGTAGCCCCTCCTGGTCTTCTCGTCGTAGTAAGCCTCGCCGCCGAGCAGCGGACGACCGGGGGGCGTGAATATCCTGTTCAGGACCCCCTCGTCGGCCTCGAATACTCTCGCTCCAGGCCTCGGCGGCGTCTTGACCGGTCGCACCTTCCTCCTGACCATGAGGTCCTCGAGCCTCGAGAGGGTCCTGGCCGAGCCCTTCAGGTAGAACCTGTCCCTGCCGACGATCTGCAGCATCTTGGAGACCGCCTCGATGTCCGTCGAGTCGTCCGATATGAAGGGGCTCCCGGCGACCGAGTCCTCGACCATACCCAGGACGAATCCCTCGTCGTGCTCTATGATCACGAACTCTCCCAGCCTCGGGGGCCTCTTGGCTAGGAACAGAGCCCTCCCTGGGGTGGTCTCGCCGATGACCACGCCTATCTCCGCGACCTCCTCGGCCGACCTCAGGGCTCCAACACCTCCCTGCCCGTAAACTCCGTCGAGAGGCCCAGCGCAGTCACCACCCTATCTACCTCTTCGTTGTATATGTGAGATTCGCGGTCCACGAGCTGGAGAAGCGTCGGGTAGCCGCTCGGCGACAGGGCGGAGAGCAGAGGCAGGACCTCTTCGAGAGGTCTCCTCGAAGAGCTCGGGCCGATCAGGTCGATCCCGAGCACGGGGCCTCCCGGCGCGAGCCTCACGTAGCCTCTCTCGGCGATCACCCTCTCGGCCGCGCTCCTAAGGCCGCAGTACCTCGGGAGGAGACCCGCTCCCAGCAGCTCAGCGAGACTGCTCGGCTCCCCGACTCGGCAGTAGCCCGACGACTTCGTCGAGACGTGCAGCACGTACTGGTCGGGGACCGAGGCCCCAAAGAGCCTGTTCGAGCGCCCGGTCTTCGTGACGAAGACTAGGCTCGCTCCTCGCTCCGCCACGGCGTCGAGCAGGAGCTTGAGCGACGCGGCCTTCTCCGCGGCCTCGACGAGTCTTATCTCCTCCGCGAGCTCCTCTCTCGCTCGCTCGGTCGAAGCCAGCTCCTCGATCAGAGGCTTCGAGACCATGGCTCTCGGGCTGCCCGAGGCCAGGTCGCGCTCTATCTCCGAGGCGAGCTCCTCGCAGTCCGGCACGAGGCCCCCGCCTCGGTCGAGCTCCACCAGCTTGACGTGAATGGGCCTAGCCGCGAGAGACTCCACGCTCCCGTCCGCGAGGATCAAATCCGATGAGCTCGCCGAGGCGAGCATCAGCTTGACCTCGGCCACTTGCCTGTAGAGCGTTAGCCTCTCGCCGACGTTGCGGGGAGGGAGCATGACGTCCACGTCTATGATCCTGCGCCTCCTGAGGGGCTCGAGCGCGAGGCTCGGGAGCAATCTCGCAGACTCGGAGTAGGCCTTCACGACGTAGACCTCTAGCGAGAGCAGGGACCTCCTGTTGCTCCCCCCGTCGACTGCCGAGACCACCAGGCCTTCGGGTCTGGGGAAGCGCTCCAGCTCGGGGAGAGGCCTCCACTTTACGCCGACTCCTCGGCCCCCCTCCTCGAGGAGCCTGGCTATCTTCTTCTCGAGCTCGCCCCTCCTGGCCGCCAAGACCTCGAGGAGCTCGCTCATCAAGAGACCTCGGCCTCCAGCCTCCTCGCCCTCGACGCTCCCCCGACTCTCTCGACCAGCACCACCGAGTCCCCCACCTCCTTCATGTCGTCCTCGTGGGTCACGACGATGAGCTGAGGTATCACCCTGCCTCCCTGGAACTCCGAGAATATTCTAGCGAGGGCCGTTCTCCTCTCGTCGTCGAGATGGATCGTCGGCTCGTCCAAGACCATGAAGCCGAGGACGCTCTTGCCGATGAGAAGCTCCTCGACGGTCCTTCTGAGAGCCAGCAGGAACGATATCGCGGCGGCCACGCTCTCCCCCCCGCTCAGCTGAGAGAAAGAGGCGGACCCCCTCGGCCCCAGGAACCTCAGGCTCAGGTCCTCTCCGATCTCCACCTCTCTGTACTCTAGGTCGAATAATTGAAGGAGCCTATTCATCTCGACCTCGACCCTCTTCAACGCGTATCTCCTTATCTTCGCCGGCAGGCCCTCTCTGTGAAAGAGGCCCCTGAGCCTCAGCAGAGCCTCGAGTCTCCCGCCGAGCCTCGCCAAGCTCTCCAGGTCCTCCCTCGAGGCTGACAGATCGGCCTCGAGCGACCTCAGCTCATCCTCGCACCGCCTCAGCTCGCTCTCGAGCGAGGCGATCGAGCCCGCGAGCTCCCCCGCTCTCGACGAGAGGGCGTCTAGCTCCCTCCTGAGTTCTCGGTGCCTGACCTCGTCGTATTTGAGGGACTCGAGCTGAGAACGGAGAGAGGACAACTCGGACTCGAGCCTCTCCAGCCTCCTCCTCCTGCTCTCCATCTCGCTCGCGATCTCGGAGTGGCGCCTCAGCCTCTCCCTGAGCGCTCTGGCCAGCTCCTCGAGCTCCCTCGCCGATTTCTTCTCGACCTCGGGCCTCAGCTCCGGCGGCATGAGCTCGAGAAGCCTCGAGCGCTCTCCGGCGAGCTCCCCCGAGAGCTCGGCGAGCTCCCCCGAGAGCCCCTCGGCCCAGGCCGCGACCTCGCGAGCTCTCGCGACGAGCTCCCCGACTTCTCCGACCTCGGGGGCTCGAGCGAGCCCCAGGGCCTCGCATCTTCTGAGGTCCGTCAATAGAGACCTCGCGAGCTCCCCGACCCTCTCGAGGACCTCGAGCCTCCTCCTGAGGACCTCCTCTCCCCCCATCTTAGACGCCTCGGACGCCCTCCTGGCCGCTTCTTCGAGTCTCCTCGAGAGGTCCGAGGCCTCGGCAAGCCTCGACCTGAGCTCTCTGAGAATCTCCCTCAGCTCTCCTAGCGAGCTCCTCGCCTCCGCCAGCTCCCTCTCCCTCGGCGCAAGCCTGCTCGACGCCTCCTCGAGCATCCTACGCCTCCTCTCCTCGGTTAGGAGACCCCCGCACACCACGCAGACCCCCCTCGCGGCGCTGACCCTCTTGCTCTCCAGCGAGCTGACCTCGCTCACGAGCCTCTCGACGATCTCCTCCGCTCTCCTCTCGAGGAAGTCGGCGAGCTCGCCGTAGGCCTCGAGATCCGTCGGCGGGGGCCCGGCGTCGGCGGTCGCGCCCATCTTCTTAGCAGCCTCGGCCGCTCTCCGCGCGAGCTCCTCGAGCTCTCTCCTCACTCTGTCGAGCTCTCTCGAGAGCCTCTCGGCCTCGCTCCGCGAGAACTCGAGCTCTCTCAGAGCTCTCTCGACGGATTTCGATAGAGCGGAGAAATCCTCGCTGACCGCCAGGCCCTCGGACTCTAGGATCTCGACGAGAGACCTCAGCTCGATCGCCTCCTCGAACGCGGGCGAGAGGGCCCGCGAGAGAGCTCCGAGCCTCTCGAGCTCGGCCGAGACCTTGGCGAGAGCCTCGATCCTCTCGAGCTCGGCCTCCCCCACGAGGGGGGCTCCGAGGGCCCTCAGCCTCTCCTCGGCTCTCGCTAGAGCCTCCCTCTCCGCGGAGACCTCCCGCTCGAGGGTGGCTATTGAGGCCTCAAGCTCCCTCGCTCTCCTGCCTCTCTCCTCGACCTCCTCCAGCTCTCTCCTCAGCTCCTCGCGCCTCCTTTCGACCTCCTCCAGCTCTCTCCTCAGCCGCCTCGCGCCCTCCTCGATCTCCCCCCTCCTCTTCTCCAACTCCCCCCTCCTCTTCTCCCTCTCTCGCAGAATCCTCTCGCCTCTCTCGAGGTCCGTTCTCAGGGACCTCAGCCCCTCCTCGGTGACTCTATAGGAGGGGGAGCCGAGGGCCACGGAGAGCGCTGAGCTCTTGAGCTTGGGGGCCTCCAGCGATAGCTCCCCGAGCCTCTCGTAAGCTAGCTCGTAGTCCTTCAGGCCCAGCTGCTCGTTGACCCAGTCCTGGAGCCTGGCTCCGGGCCTGCTCAGCATCGATATGATCTCCGCGAGGCCTCCCTGAGAGACGACGCAAGTCCTCAGGACTCTCTCGAGGGCCGAGGCCCCTTCGGGTCCTAGAGCGAGCACCCTCTCGGCCAGAAAGCTCGTGGTCTCCCTCGCGCCGCGCGCGACGAGCTTTCCGTCCACTTTGAGCTCATCGAAGGAGTGCTGAGGCCTCCTCCCCCTCCCTCTCGCGATCTCGACGATCCCCCTGTCTCCGCGCAGCCGAACTCTGACCTCGAGCGGTCTGCCTCGATTATTGAGCACCTCCTCGATCTTCCCCCGGAGGAGCTCGCCCAGCAGAGCGAAGTAGAGCGCCTCGACTATGCTGGACTTACCGGCTCCGTTCTCGCCGATGATCACCGTGAGCCCCTCTCCCAGCTCGATCTCCGAGGCCTCGTAGTAGCTCCTGAAGCCCTCGAGCCTGATCCTCTCGACTATCACGCCCCCCTCCTCCCCCCGCTCTCGATCAGCTCGAGGTAGCGCTCGACCTCGACCCTGCACTCGTCGGCGCTCCTGCGCGAGGCGAGGCAGGCTTTCAGCTCCACGAGAGCTCTCGCCAACTCCTCGCTCAAGCCCAAGATGCTCGACACGACCTCGACCTCGCTGCGCGACTTCGAGGCCGAGAACGAGACCGGGCCGAGCTCGATCATCTTCTCTCTCAGCACGAGCCTGTAGTCGAGCACTCTGCCGCGCAGCATCTTCTCGATCTCGGCCCTCGCTCTGTCTCTCTGCCCGCTCTCCACCTCCACCTCGAGGAAGACGAGAGGCCTCCTACGCTCGAGAGCCCCGAGCTCTCTCCCTAGCAACGTCAAGACCTCGCCGAGCTCCCCCTCTATCGCTATTTGAGGCCTCACGTCTAGGTCCACCCTCTCGATCCTCGCCTCGTCGCCCGAGAGATCCACGAGGTAGAAGCCCTTGCCCTCTCTCCTCCAGCTCTCTATTTCTCCTCTGTTCAGCACGTCGATGCTGCCCGGGTAGGCCAAGAGGGCCCCCTCCTCGGTCCTCGCCCAGGCTCTGGCGTGGAGATGGCCTAGAGCGTAGTACGAGAAGCCGCGGGGCAGATGAGCTCGAGGCAGGCTGGGCTCGAACTCCGAGCTCATGAAGCCCTCCACCGGTAGATGAGCCGCGAGGACCTTGACTCCCTCCTCGGCCCTCGCCTCGCGCTCGTAGCGTGCGAAGAGGCCTCTGTAGTGCTCGAGCCTCTGAGGAGTCCTCGGGTAGGCCGGAGCCCCGTAGAGCACCAGAGTCGAGCTCGAGGTCCTCACCTCGAGCTTGTGAGGTCTACCGCTCGAGCCGGGGGGCCAGAGGACGACGAGCCCCTCGACGAGCAGGGGGGCCACCTCGAGCACGCTCACGTCTCTCCTCGTCTTGACGAGGTCGTGCTCCCCGGCCACCGCCACGACCTTGACTCCTCTCTCCTCGGCCACCTCGAGGGCTCTCCTGAAGCGCACCAGGGCCTTGTTGGGGGGCCTCGGCTTATCGAAGACGTCGCCCGACAAAACGACTAGGTCCGCTCTCTCCTCGAGGACCGCCCTTCTCACCGCCTCCTCGAAGAGCGAGTAGACGTCCTCCTCGCGCTCCTCTAGGGAGAGCTGAGCGTAGCCCAAGTGCGTATCGGCTATGTGAGCTATCAACGGCACGGCGCGCACCGGCGGCCCGTCTCGGGGGAGATCCTCGACGCTGCGCTCGAATTTAAACCGGTCGAGCTAGCTCGACTGACTGGGGCTTCGGCGATCGGCGTCTCGCCCCCCTTCGAGCTCAGGCCCTCGCCCTCTCTCCCTCGACCATCGCGAGGAACTCGTCGACGGTCACGATCTTCGCCCCGTAGACCTTCTCCATGTACTTGAGGCCCCACTCGTGGTCCTCGTCGGTGAAGGCCTGGACGGCGTCTCTGAGCACGATTACCTCGTATCCTCTGTAGAACGCGTCGGCGGCGGTGTGCTTCACGCATATGTTCGTGTGAAGGCCCGCGAGAGCCACGGAGGCTACGCCGAGCTCTCTCAGGAGGAGATCCAGGCCCGTCTCGAAGAACGCGCTATATCTCCTCTTCTCGACCACGTAGTCCGCGCTCGTAGGCTCGAGCTCTCTGACCACGCGAGCCCCCTCCGTCCCTCTCACGGCGTGGGGGCCCCAGAGCTTGAACTCGTGATCTACGCCGGGCACGTGCGCGTCGTTGGCGTACACGACGGGGACGCCCAGCCTCCTGGCCCTATCGAGGAGCCTCTTGAGGTTGGGAATTATGGAGAGAGCTCGCTCGCACTTGAGAGAGCCGCGCACGAAGTCCTCGAGCATGTCTATGACCAAGACCGCGTATCTCGGCAATCCAACCGCCCTCCTCGCTCTCTCGTCTAGATCGCTATTAAAAGGTCTCGCGATTCTCTCACGCGACTCTCCAGACCTCGCTCTCTCCGCCGACGATCTTCGAGGCGGCGAGGCCCGAAGTTCGACTCGACCTCAAGCGCCGCGCCCGCTCCTCTCGCGCTCGACGAGGGGGCGGCTCACGTGCGGCTCGTCCTTGACCACTCTGAGCACGAGATTCGTGACGGACCTCCTCACGTGGGGGTTGCCGAGGGTCCTCTTGATGAACGAGTCCAGCTCCGAGACCGATTTGAAGACGCTTATCGCTGCCACGTCGTATTCTCCGGTCACGTCGAACACGATCCTAACGTTGGGCTCGGAGGCGAGGGCTCTCTCGACCTCGGCTATGTGAGCTCCGTCGACCTGGAGCAGCGTGAGGGCGCAGACGTCGTAGCCTATCTTCTTGTAGTCGATCAGAGCGGTGTAGCCTCTGATCACGCCCTCGGACTCGAGCCTCCTCAGCCTGCTCAAGACGACGGAGGGAGATCGGCCGATCTGCCTGGCTATCTCGCGCAGGCTCGCTCTGGCGTTCCTCCTGAGGGCCTCGATTAAGGCGAGGTCCAGCTCGTCGACCTCGACAGCTCCCCGATCGGGCATTCGGCCCCTCCTCGCTCGGTGGGTGGCCATCTTAGAATAAATGTTTCGATGCCCGACCGTCATCGTTTTTTACGCGTTCTGAGCGAGCCGTTAGAGAGCGGAACGGTGCCTCGACTTGAGCGGGGGATCCCAGAACAAAAGATACGAGAGGGTCCAGCTGCAGTACTGCGACCTCGCCGGCTACCTCAGAGGGGTCGAGGTCCCGGCCGAGGCCCTCGAGTCGTCTAGGTTCCCCGCCTCCTTCGATGGGAGCAGCGTCTGCGGCCTCGCCAGAGTCGAGAGGAGCGACCTGCTCCTCGAGGTCGTCCCCGAGACCCTGAGGCCCATACCGTGGCAAGAGAGGGCGGCGAGGGCTCTCTGCAGGATATACGAGCCCGGGGGAATCAGGCTCGAGAGAGATCCCAGGCTCGTCGCCGAGAGGGTGATCGAGCACTTGGCCGAGCTCGGGATGAGAGCGGTGGTCGGGGCCGAGGTGGAGTTCTTCCTCTTCAAGTCTCTCAGAGTGCAGGTCGAGCAGCTCCACAGAGGCTCCGGCTACTCGATAGAGCACCTCCTCGACTCCCAGGGCTCCTACCCGATTCAGCTCAAGAGGTCCTACCACAGCGTCGAGCCGACCGACCCCCTCATGGACTTCAGGCTGGATCTATCGTCGGCGCTCGAGCTCCTCGGCTACGGAGCCGTGGTGTCTCACCACGAGGTCGCGGCCTCTCAGATCGAGCTTTCGCTGCGAGCCGGAGACCCCGTGTTCGTCGGAGACGAGGTCCTGACGACGAAGTGGGCCGCCAGAAACTTGGCCGGGAAGAGGGGGCTGACCGCGTCGTTCCTCGCGAAGCCCGTCTACGGAGACAACGGAAGCGGGATGCACCTGCACTTCAGCCTCTGGGCCCTCGACGGCTCCAGGAACCTCTTCGCCGACGAGGAGGGGGGGCTGAGCGAGCTCGCTCGGAGCTTCGTGGCCGGAGTGCTCGAGCACGCGAGGAGCCTCTCGGCTCTCGTGGCCCCGACGACGAACAGCTACAGGAGGCTCGTGCCGGGCTACGAGGCCCCGGTCTACGCGGTCTGGGGCTACTACAACAGGACGGCGGTCGTCAGGGTCCCCGCATCGAACGGCCCGTCGAGGACGAGGATCGAGTTCAGAGCCCCCGATCCCACGGCGAATCCTTATCTGGCTCTAGCCGCCACGATAATGGCCGGGCTCGACGGCGTTAAGAGGAGGCTCGACCCCGGGGACCCCCTCGAGGTCAACGCCTACGAGCTCAGCGAGGAGGAGAGGAGGAGGCTCGGCGTCGGGACTCTTCCGTCGAGCCTCGGCGAGGCCCTCGACGAGCTGGAGAGCGACAACGACTACCTGAGGCCCGTGTTCTCGAGGGAGCTCGTCGAGGCTTACGTCGAGCTGAAGAGGAGGGAGGCGAGGGAGGTGGAGTCGAGGCCCCACCCGTACGAGATTTATCTCTACGCGGGCCTATAATGCCGGGGCCGGGCTTGGGCTCCGTCTCGATAGAGAGGAAGAGCGACAGGTCCACGAGGGTCTGCGCCGAGGTCGAAGGCTACGTCAGGATATGTCTAGAGCTCCAGCTCGAGCCCCTGAGCGAGAGGGCCGAGGAGAGGCTGGCGGAGCTCCTGGAGCTCTACGAGGGGGTCATCGTCAAGAGCTTCGAGAGAGCTCTCAGGCTCTCGGAGGCGCTGGCCGAGATCGCCGCCAGGCCGAGGAGCTCCGAGGCCTACATGTGAGCGCGGAGCAGGCTGCCCGAGGCCGCTCCACCCCTTAAAACGGCGCGGAGCGCGAGGAGAACGGGGGGAGCTCCTTGAGCGGGAGAAGCAGGAGGATCAGGCAGGCCATCTGGGGCGGAGCGCTCCTGATAGGCGTATCGGTGCTGCTCTCGATGAACGCGATCTGGCCGTGGATTCTGAGCCTATTGGGGGCTGCGTTGATACTCGATGCCGCACTCGCGGGCGGAGCCTCGCGCGAGGAGGTCTGAGCCCCCTCTCATTGCGCTCGGCGAGTCTTCGCCGAAGCCTCTCGAACCGTCGCTCCGCGGGCTCGATTCCGGCGGGCGAGCCCCCCGGTGAGCGCTCGCGCTCTATCGCTGGGTCACCACCGTCGAATTTCACGGGCTCGATCAATTATCAAGTCGGTGAGCGAAAAGCGATCCCCGAATCCGGAGATTAAGCTTTTAATCGCGAGGATGTAATCCCGCTCCGCTCCATCGATCGAGCTGAGCAGGCGCCGGAAAACTTCCAGAGGCTGAGAGGGGAGCGAGGCGCGATGGTCGAGAGACGCGTGCCCAGCGCGCGCGGCTATCTTTTAATGTTAAAACTTAGAGCCGAGGCGGTCTCCCGAGGGCTCACCGTCGCCGATAAGACGCGGCTACTCCTCTGGGCCCTCGTAGATTCCATCCCGAACATCATCATACGTAGATCGGCATTTCTAGAGCATCTCGCTTTGCGCGTCAAGAATCAACTAGCAAAGCGCGCTACGCTCAACTTTGGCAAGTACAAACTACGTTGCGTAGATTCCGAGTGCATCGCTATAATTCACCATGAATTCGAGAGATGGATGTGGGATCATCTCAGAGTGTGCAGGGGCTGCGTATTCGTGGACGTCGGAGCCCACGTGGGGAAATACACCGTCCCAGTGGCGAAGATCGTCGGGGATGAGGGCCTGGTCGTGGCCGTGGAACCCCACCCCGAGAACTATGAGACCCTCGTCGAGAACATCGAGCTGAACGGCCTGAGCAACGTCGTCGCTCTGAACATAGCCGCTTGGAGCGGGGAGGGCGCACTGAAGCTGTTCATCGGGGACTCGGGAGGTCACCACAGCCTGAAGGTGAATCGCGGGCTGGGCTCCGTTGAAGTCAGAGCTAGGGCCTTAGACGACGTATTAGACGAGCTCGGAGTCGAGAGAGTCGATTGCGTGAAGATAGACGTGGAAGGTGCCGAGCTGGAGGTGCTCAAGGGGCTGGTCAAAACCTTAGAGAGATTTCGCCCGACGGTGATAGTCGAAGCTTGGGAGCCGGAGAGGATAAGGGAATTCGCTGAAGAGAGAGGATACGCGATGAGAAGGATATCTCCGGAGACGCCTCCGATATATTATGTTCTCGAGCCAATGAGATAAGCTCGCGCTTAGATCTTCCGTATAGACCTAGCTCCTACGCAGCTCCTGCGCCCGAGGCCCCTTTCTATCGAGAACCCTATGGGAATCTCAAGAAGGCCTCTCGGGAGGAGCGCGAGGCCTTAGAGCTTTTCAGTCTTTTCTGATTGATTCTCTCCTCCATCCCCAGGGACGACGCGCTCTATACGCTATAGCGCTCTATGCGCTCTGCTATGCGCGTACCTATACCGATGCGCGCGTCGTTTATAGCAGCTAGCAGCCTGCTGCCGAATTTTCGCGAGGGGATCCCTTCTCCCCCCTCTCGGGGGATCCCCTCGAGGGGATCCCGGTAGCTAGCTCGCTAGCTAGCTTAAGCAAGCTGCTAGCTTGCTCGCTAGCAAGCTGCCGGCAGCTTGCTGGCAGCTGCCAGCAGGCTGCTAGCAGCCAGCTAGCAGCTAGCTCGGGCTAGCCGCGAGCAAGCTGGGAGCTAGCTCGGGCCGGCTAGCGCTTCTCGAACACGTCGATTCGCTTTAACCGGGGGCCGCCCCGGATCCTCCGAAGGTGACTGCCCAAGCTCTCCGCCTCCGCCACCACCGCCCCCGGAGGTGACCCGAGACGGCCCGAGCACGAAATCTCAGTCTCTCGGTTAAATGCTATTGCCTGCTCGATCGGCGGAACTCTCTGCGGGCCTTCGTCGCCGGGCAGCTTCTCCGAGAGCCCGGCGTCTACCTGGCCCACTTGGCCAGACTGGCCTCCGCCAGATTCCCCGGGAGCAGGTCGGCCCTCTATCAGAGGATCCGCCGGATCCTCCTCTCGATGGAGAGAGAGGGGGCTCATTCGCTTAGACAAATCGGGCGGCCTCGTCGTCGCGCGGCTCCTGCGAGTTGACCGGAATGCACTTGAGCGCTGCGAGGTGTGCTGACGCCACGTGTCTATCTAGACCATACTTCTTCATTAGATGTGCATAGGTGAGCCGCTGCATCCCAACCGGACTCTGAGCGCACCCAGGGCTGCGCTCTCATCGAGCCCACCTTAATCGACCCCGCTCGGCTCTGGGAGTCGACTTCAACTCGAGTATGCCTCAATGTGCAAGCACCTCCTTCCACCGACTCCACTCTAAGAACGTGGTATAGGCTGGTAGTGCGGGTTTCATCACCAGGTACTGCGATGTTCAAGCGCGACCGCGACTTAACCGTAGTACCAGGCCTCGTGCGGTGCGCTGCGATGGCTCACGCGCTCCACCGCGACGCCCCCTCATCGAGGTTTACGAGTCCCATGCACAAATTCGGGTAGACGAGTGAGCTCCTTCAATGAGCTTTACCGTCTCAGCCGTCCCAACTTCTCCAAATTACTTGGTGAGCTCTTTGCGTGAATAGTACGAGTGTGGAGAACGACTAATCATTTCTCGAGCATGACCCTCTTTATTAGGTTCGTTTCCTCTTGCATAATTTCATCCCAGCTCCTTAGTTGAGGTGGCTCGACCTCTACGCTTTTCGAGTCGAGGGTGTTCAGAGCCTCGGCGACTAACGCCTCCACGTCGCCCTCCCTTACGAGCCTTACTCCAGGACGCCCGCCGTAATACAGTCTCAGCGCAGGTATATCGTATGCTACCACCGGCGTGCCTAGATGTAGCGACTCCAATACGGCGTAGGAGAATGCGTCCGCGTGACTTGGGTAGAGCATCAGATTAGCCTTAGCCACGATTCTAAATCTCTCGGCCCTAGGAACGGCCCCGGTTAGGACAATTCTATCTTCGAGCCCGAGCCTCCTCGCGAACTCCTCCACTCGCACTCTCAGCCTATCGCTAACGTGCCCTGTTATAACGAGCCTCAGCGATGAGTTCCCTTTGCAAATTTCTCTGAACGCGTACAACGCTTCCACAAATCCCTTTAGGGCGTCCACGCGCCCGCCAAATACTACGTAGTTACCTTTTTCTCTAGCGCTCTCCTTTATTTTCGATATCAACTTTTCGTCCTCCTCGTTGAGCGAGACCCCCGGGTCCATGACGTAGAACTTGCCGAACGGCTCCCCGCCCATCTCGACGAAAACGGCCTTACTCACCGCTATTAACACGTCATAGCTTTCGAGAAGCTCTTCAGCGATTCTAGAGTGCGTCAGCAGCAACTCTAGTCTTGCCTTTAGTTTCCTAACGAGCTTAGCTACGTAGCTGTCTCCATATAGCTCATCGTACCAGAGCCTGAGGGCATTCGTGATGGCCTCCCTCCTACTCTCGTCGCGGTAGAAGAGTGGGAGTTGAAGCATCGCGAGAGAAGGGGCGTTGAGCTCCTCCTTTAGCAGCCTACCAATACATAGGCAATCACACGGCTCGTTTAAGACAACGATCGCTTTGGGCCTTGCCCTTAACTTATCAATTCTCAGCAACATTCTCAGCGCTTTAGGTGGGATGGCTAGGTACGTGAAAGCGAACCTACCATCGCCCAGGATCTTTAACCTCGCCTCAACCGGGTAAACGTCTTGCACCATGAGATCGTCCCTTAATAGCTGTAGCTCGTAGCGCGTAAACTTACGCGTAGCCGGTGTCACTAGGTTGACGTAGAAGTGCTTGGAGTACTCCTTGATAGAACGTGTAGACCTTAGGCCCCCGCCGGTTGGTACGACGTTTGGCGGCACTACGTCAGCTACTACGATAACATCGCTTTTCTCCAGGGTCACGATCGATCACGACCCCCTAAGGCGCCTATAGTTGTTCGTAGCCCTTATAGCCTCAGGCGTCATCGCCACAATCGGTGGAATAGCTCCGCCAGCTCGGTAAACTTCGTAAACTTCGTGATGCATTATTTAAAAGAAAAGGTGGGAATATGAAGACCCTCGGATGAGCTTAATTCTAACAATTTACGGAGCGATAGTTTTAATAGGCGCGGCTGCGGTTTGTCCGGCGAAGCGCGCATCGATATCCGTGAGCGTATTCGTGAATTGATGATATTGACGGGCGTATGCTCCGCGGTCCTAGGAAAGGACGTGGAGAAAAGGCCGAGGCCAGGCAGCGAAGTCCAAGCACGTGCAAGCTTGATCTCGAGACGTTCGAGCTCGAAGCCAGGGGGCGTACCCAGAGTCCGGCGTACGGTGATTCCCTGAAGAAGAACGACCTAGCGCAAAATAACGTAACAAAGAACTAAAAATTAGCCATCGCTGCGAGGATCCCGCCATGAGCCGGAGAAGGCTAGGCCCAGCTGAAACCCCCTCACTTGGGTCGACCCAGGCTCGATCGAGGTCGAACTAGTCGATGTTTAGTTTCGAATCAAGTCTCGACCCCGATCCTGAAAAAGACGCGGCCTTCAACGTGGCGCCGCGCTTCTCGAGACCCCCTCGACGATTTCCAAGAACTTCCGCCTGAAGAGCGGGGAGTCGAACTTCTTGGCGCGCTCGATGACTCGTTCACGGAGGTAATTTAGATCCCCAGCGCTCATCGAGTCTAGCCTCTCGATCGTCCTAGGGATCTCCCTCACGTCGATGTAGCCGAGCCTATGGTCCACCCCCGAGACCACGTCCGTCCAGAGCCCCCCGCCTCTGTAGACTATCGGGACGCAGCCCGCCGCCATGGCCTCGACCGCCGCTATCCCGAAGTGCTCCGAGCAGGGCGGATGAACGTAGTAGCTAGCTCTCAAGAGCAGCTCTCTGAGCTCTCTTCGCTCGAGGTCCGTTAGCACGTGGAAGTTCTCGGTCTTCCGGGAGCGGATTTCGCGCTCGATCGCGGCGAGGATGGCGTCCGCGTAGGTCGGTGAAAGCGAGGAGAGGGTCGAAGCGACGAGGTACCACTCGTAGCCTCGGAGGCGCTCCGCGATTCGCGGGAGCAGGTGGACCTTCTTCTCGAGGCTGATTCTCGAGGTCGTGACCACGATTTTCTCTTTCTTGCGGCCATCGTACTCGAAATAGCCGAAGTCCACCGGCGGATGCAGGACCCGCGTCTCGACGTCATATGCTCTCTCGACGATCCTCGCGACCCAGTTGCTATTGGAGAGAACGAGCTTCGGCCTCCCGAGGAGCCGGCTAGCTTCGTATCTCAAGAGGGCCTCGTAGAACGGACCGACGCGTCCCGCGCTCTTCGCGGTGTAAACACCGTGAAGATATGATACATCGGCGCCTCTGAGCGGCATACTGCTTTGAGAATCGATGAGGACCGCGTCGAAGCGCTCGGCCAAACGCTTCGCCGCGTCGAGGGCGCCCACTATTAAGCGCAGCGCTCGATAGCGCACAAATCTCCCGGTCCTCGCCAGAACGCTTTCAACGAAGTCGCGTACCTCGACGACCGGGAAATCTCCCTCGATGCCCAAGAGCTCAGCGCACTCGCTTAGGTTCTCGCGGGAGGTCGACAGGAAAACGACGCGCCAACCGCCCTCCTCGAGGGCTCTAGCCATCTCGAGGCTAACCTTTTGTCCACCGCCACATACTCCGAACAAATCCAGGAGGAGAGCCACTCTCACGCTCTATTCTCCGACCTCCGACGAGGGTCGGAGCTCCTTAATATTGAGACGCCCTCCATCCGCATCGGGCCGGCGCGGCTCGACGCGGGATTTAAGATCGGGGAAATTCTGACTCGATGGCGGGTTTTTCCAATTAGGTTAAAACTCGCATCACCATTTGGCTGGCCTAGAGGATCTCCAGGCCTTTTTATTTATCAGGTCCGAGCGAGCAGTCTAGAACCGCCTCGGGTGCCGCGAACGTGAGAGCCCTGGTCTTCCACGCGTTATTCGAGCTCGCCGGAGGCGTGGAGAAATTCTCAATGGAGCTCTGCAGAGCTCTGGAAGAGCTGGGCCACGAGGTCGAGATCCGGACCTTTGTGAGAGACAGAGAGGCTCTCGAGCGCTCGCTGTCTCTGCTCGAGCGAGGCTACGAGCCCAGGCTGAGAGCCTCTCCGACCCCCCTCCTCTACAACGCGCTCGACTCGATCCTAGAGGAGAGGTTCGTGAGGCTGAAGCGCCTGATCTTGGCCGAAAAGTTCCTGAGAGAGCTCGAGGAGGAGCGTCGCGGCTTCGACCTCGTCATCGACACCGGGACCAACGTCCCGACCGACGTGGACGTCTCTTACATCCACTACCCCACCGTCGCCCCAGGCTACGGCTCGGGTCTCCTGTACGACCTCTACCACGAGCTCGTCGTTCGATTAGCCAGGAGAATTGAGGGCTCGCCGAGGCTCATCTTGACGAATAGCTCCTGGACGGCCGAGAAGGTCGCGGCGCTCTACCCGAGAGCGCGGGGGAGGCTCGGGGTGCTCCACCCGCCCGTCGACGTGGAGTACTTCGCGGAGGCTCAGAGAGGAGGGAGAGAGAAGCTGATAGTCACGGTCTCGAGGTTCACGCCCGAGAAGAGGCTCGAGGACCTCCTGATCGCGGCGAGGGAGCTCTCGGGCTACGACTTCGTGTTCGTCGGCTCGGCCGGGAGGTACTCGAGGCCCGTCATCGAGAGGATGAGGAGCGCGATCGAGGAGTGGGGCCTCGGAAACGTCGAGCTCAAGATCAACGTCGACAGGCGAGAGCTCCGAGAGATCCTCGGGATGGCTAGGTTCTACGTTCATCCGCCCTACTCGGAGCACTTCGGGATAGCGGCGGTCGAGGCCATGGCGGCGGGCTGCGTCCCGATAGTCTACAGAGGCGGGGGGCTCTGGACGGACGTGGTCTCGGGGGTGGACCAGAGGCTCGGCTACATCGACGTGAGGGAGATCCCTAGGATCGTCGGAGAGCTCGAGAGCGACGGGGAGGAGCTGAGGCGCCTCGGGAGCAGAGCGGCCGAGGTCTCGAGGAAGTTCTCCTACGATAGGTTCAAGCTGAGGCTCGCGGAGTACCTGCGGATGATAGAGAGCGAGCCGACGCGGGGAAGCGCCCGAGCGTCCTCGCGCCGCGCCTAAAGGATGGCGAAATTCGGCGCGAGCTCGCCGAGCTATCGGGGCCTCAGGCTCTCACCTCGATCTCTTCTCCCAGGGACTCTCTGAGGGCTCTATCTATCTCGTTGACGAGGTCTCTCAGCTTCCTCCTGTTGAGCACCTCGAGCTCTATCTCGTACACGGAGCACCCGCCTCTCTGCCCGAGCTTCCTAATCGAGGGGTCGGAGGCTAGCTCCCCCCTAATCGCCGAGACTACGTCGAGGAGAGTCGAGGCGGTCCCAGGACCATCTCGCTCGATCGGGACCAGCACCTCGATCTTGGCCGTCGAGATCGCGGCCGCGCTCTTCACGGTGACGGGCCTCGTGGCTAAGTAGGAGCTCGGCACGAAGATCCTGTCGCCGCCCGGAGTCTCGACGAGGACCCCCTTCCAGTCCACCCTGACGACGACGCCCTCCCTCCCCTCAACCTCGACCTCGTCTCCCACGCTCAGGCCGTGAGCTATCCTGGCGTAGAGGCCCGAGCCCCAGTTCCTGAGCACGTCCGCCCCTGCCACGAGGAGGCCGGCGAGCAGTATCGCTATGACGTAGATCGGGGCCTGCCCAACTACGAGAGACAAGGCGGCGAGGGCCGCGAGAGCGTACACCACGTGCTTGGCGACGGAGGCGAACTGCCGAAGCTCTCCGGCTCTCCCGCGAGCGAGCCTCTCGAGCCTCCTCGCCGCCTCGCGGGCGAGGAGCAGAACGGCGGCGGCCGCTCCCACTTTGGCCAGGAGAATCAGGGCCTCTCTCGATATCAGCCACTCGACCAAGCCTCGGCCTCCGGGGCCTCCTCGCCCCTCTCGGCTCGCCTAGAGCAGATCCTCGCAAGCCTCTTGAGGAGCTCTTCTCGCCTCTCGCGTGGGACGACCGCCGTGAGGGTCCACCCGCGCCCCAGCCTTGGCTCCGAGCGCGCGAGCTCCCCGGCGGGAGATCTGACGATCAGGAGGCCCCCGAGCTCCTCGACCGCCGCCCTCACCTCGCCGAGGGGCGGAGAGCCCCTCCCCGAGACTCTGTAGAACAAGACCGAGACGCCGAGCTCGCCGGGGAGGGGGATCTCGACCCACTCGCTCGAGCTAAGTTTGACGATCAGGTCGGCTAGGGCTAGCTCGTCGGGAGCCACGGGCTCGAGCCCTTTCTCTCGCGCGAGCTCGGCGTTCATGGGATTGCGGAGGAAGACGAGGACCCTGGGGACCTTGAGCACGTTCTTCGCCAACTCGCCGAGCCTGAGGTTCAGCGAGTCCGACTCGGTCGCGGCCAGGAAGAAGTCGGCCCTCCGAGCCCCCGCCTTCTCGAGGGTAGCTAGGTCCTCGAGATCTCCGTGGAAGGCCGAAGCCCCGTGGGCTCTGGCCAGCGTCTCGGCCACCTCGGTCGACCTCTCGACGACAGAGATCAGGGGGCTGAGGTCGTGCTCTCGAATGGTCCTGAGGGCTAGCTCGGCGAAGTGCGTCGCCCCCACCACGACGTATCTCAAGGCTTGGTCGCCTCCTTGACGAGCCTCTCGGCGAGCCTCGAGGCCTCCCCCAGGCTTATCTTCCCGTCTCTCGCCGCTCTCAGGAGTATAGTCTCGGCCACCTCCCTCGCCATTTCCGTGAGCAGCGAGAGAGGCTTCATGTCGTGGTCCTTGTAGCCTAGATCTACCTCCGCGATCCTGAGGCCAGCTCTGTGGACGTCTATGAGCACCGCGACGTCTACTCCCCAGCCGGGGGGCCAGTCGACGCACTTGAACGCCCTCCTAGTCCCGGCTATCTCCCCGCTGAGCGGCTGGCCGAACCTCGAGAGCTCCGGGTAGAGCATGGCCAGGAGGGGCTTGGCCACGAGCTCCGTGACTCTGCCCCCCGCCCTCGCGTAGGTCCCCTTGACGAAGTCGGCCTCCCCCCTCGCTATGGGCTCGTAGAGCCTCTCGATGAATTGCGGCCCCAAGTTCTTGATGTCGGCGTCAACGAAGACCACGACGTCGCCCGTGGAGTAGTAGAAGCCGTCTCTCATGGCGATGCCCTTGCCGGGGTAGCGCAGATCGCTCTGAGCCACCACCTCGGCCCCGGCCCTCCTCGCGACTTCTCTCGTGTCGTCCGTGCTCCCCCCGTCCACCACGATGACCTCGGACACCCCCCTGGCCGAGCGAGCGACCTTGACGGACCTCCCGATGAACCTCCCCTCGTTCCTCGCGGGGATCACGACGCTGACGCGCGGAGGTCCTCGGGCCGAGCCTATTCGGGGCACCCTATTGCGCCTCCTCGGGTCACTCGGGGGCTCGCCCGAGAAATAACGATAACGCGCCCCCGAGCAGCTAGGCGAGCCGAGCCCTCCTATCGCCCGGCCCTACGTGTCCGAGCGACGTCTGGACGATCACGCGCTTCAGCCCCCTCTCCTCGAGGACCCTCTTGACCTCGATCATCTCGGCCGGGCTCGGCCTCGATATGTCGAGCCTCCTGAACGCGGGGTAGTAATCTAAGACGGTGACCTGGACTTCGCAGTCTATCGACGCTATTCTGTCTCCGGCCTCGGCGACCTCGTCGAGGCTCACCAGCGCTTTGTTGTAGACGAGGCCGACGCCGAGATACACCTCCTCGCCGTAGCGGTCTCGCACGTACTTCGCGGCTCTCCAAGCCGTCTCGAGATATCTCGAGGCGAGCTCCTCGTCCGAGACCCCCGTTATCCTCATGTAGGTCTCGACTCGAGAGCACTTCGGCTCGACGCCTATGTTGTTGCAGCCCGCCTCGACGAGCTCGTCGATGTAGTCGGGCGTCAGGACGGTCCCGTTGCTATCGAGGTGCCTCCTGACCCCCGGGCCCACGAGCGTGCTGAGTTCTCTGAAGAACTCGACGAGCCATCTCCTGTTGATCGTGGGCTCTCCGCCGCTTATCGCGACGCCCCTCGTCCCATAGCGCCTATGGCACGCGGCGAGCCTCCTCGCGGCCTCCCTGGGGGTCGCGGGCGTCCCGACGTTGTCGTATGTTACCGCGTAGTTCTGACACTGAGGACACCTCAGGTTGCAGCCGGCGGCCCAGATCGCGGCCTCGACGTAACTCTCGTAATCGACCTCCCACCACGGAGTGGCCTTCCCGCCGACGAGGTGGGGCTCCGGCCCGTGTATTATCCTGAGGGGCTCCACGCCCTCGACCGACGTCTCGACCCTCATGCCTCTGCGGACCGGCGTCACGCACGCCCTCTCGAGCCTCCCGTCGACGAGCAGCGCGCAGGCCCAGCAGCCCCCCGTTCCGCAGGCGAGCGAGGGCCTCTTGGAGCCCGGGGGATCGAAGACGAAGCCCGCTGCTCTCAGCGCGTCGGCCAGGCTGACTCCCTCAGGCACGAGGACCTCGGCCCCGTCCACCGCGATGGGCACGAGCTCTACTTCGAGCCCTCTCTCGACCAGGACCCTGGCCTCGCGCGGGCAGGCCCAGTAGCAGGAGAGACAGCCGACGCAGGCCCTCGGCGAGTGGCACGCGTTGACGAGCTTACAGAATCCGCACCGAGCGCACCTCCTCTCGACTACCTCGGCCCTCCTCAGCGTGAGCTTCAGCCTGGGAGCCCCGCTCAACTCGCGCCCACGGCTCGGGAGAGGAAGCGGCCGCGGGGAAAAAGAGACCCGCGGCCTCTGAGCTCAGATCGCCCAGTGCAGCCCCTCTCTCAGCCTCAGCAGCTCTCCCGTGCTCGCGTCGACCTCGAGCATGGCGAACCTGGTGTAAGCAGGCTCGCCGGCTCTCTTGGGCTTCGGCGTGTAAGCCACGTTCACTCTCCAGGTCTCTCTGCCGGTAGAGGGGTCTCTCTCGAGGGCCGCGAGAGTAATCCTCGGGGCTCCTTCCTCGATCTCGCCGACGGCTGCCGAGACTATCTCGCCGACTATCTCTTTCAGTCTCTTTATATCGACGCGCTCGCTCAAGTCCTCTCGCCACAATAATTAATCTGAAGAGTCGCGTAAAAGCTGAGCGCTCTCGCGGAGCTCGATCGAGGCGGCCCCCCGGACCGAGAGGGGTCGGGGCCCTTGAGCGTCGTGGCTCTGACGGCCGGAGGAGGAGGGCACACGGGCTACGCCATTGCCATAGCTCAGAGGCTGCTCGGGAGAGCCGAGCTGATCTTCGTCGCGACCGACGGCGACTCCTGGACTGAGAGGAGAGCCTCGAGGCTCGGCCGCCTCTTCTCGGTCCCTCGTCTCAGGTCCCCCGATGACCCGAGGCCTCTGTTGCTCTCGGCGGGGGCCTTCGCCAGATCTCTCGCCAGGTCTCTGAGAGCTCTGCCGCGGGACCTCGGAGCCCTGATCTCGACGGGCAGCAATCAGGCCGTGGCCCCGGCCCTGGCGGCCAGGCTAAGGAGAGCCCCCGTCTTGAATCTCGAGTGCTGCGATAGGATAGCGACGACCAGCGCGGCCGCGCGCTACCTCTACAGGCTCGGGATAGCCTCCAGAACTCTGCTCCAGTGGGAGGAGCAGCTGGAGCTTTATCCTCGGGGCGAGGTCGTGGGCCCCGTCTACGAGCTCCCCGAGCGGGAGCCCTTCGACGGAGGCTACGTCCTCGTGACGGCCGGCACGTACGGCTACGAGGAGCTCTTCGACGAGCTGCTCGAGTCGGGCCTCGAGAGCGTAGTGCTCCAGACGGGCAGAGTGAGCCCCGCGAAGTACGCGAGGCCCGGCTGGGTCGTCTTCGACTTCGACCCGGACTTCGGGAGGTGGCTGGCTGGGGCGAGAGTGGTCGTGGCCCATCCCGGCGTCACGGCCCTCAACGCGGCTCTCGCCTACGGTAAGCCCGTCGTCGTGGCCCACAACCCGCGGTGGAGGCTCTCCGTGACGAGGGAGGACGCGAGGCTGCTGGCCGAGAAGCTGAACGGGATCTTCCTGGAGAAAGTGGACGCCCGCGAGCTGAGGAGAGCGATCGAGGAGGCAGAGGGCAGGAGGCCGCCGAGCTACCCCGAGGGGGCGGCGAGGGCCGCGGAGATCGCGCTCGAGGAGGCGGCGCGGCGAGGCGAATCTCGATAAAGCTCCCCGAGCAGAGGAGGGGGAAGAGGCGCTAGGCCTTGGTCTTCGAGGTCGTAAAGCTCATCGGTAAGACCCCAATGGTGAGGCTCGGGAGGCTGGCGCCTCCGGGCCGCGAGATCTGCGTCAAGCTCGAGTACCTGAACCCGACCGGCAGCCACAAGGACAGAGCTGCTCTCTACATGATGAGAGATGCTCTCGAGAGGCTCGGGCTGAGAGAGGGCGACGTGGTGGTGGAAGCCTCCTCGGGCAACATGGCGGTCTCCGTGGCCGTCGTCGCGAGAGCGTTCGGCCTCAGGCCCGTGATCGTCGTGGACGAGGAGGTGAGCCCCGAGAAGCTCTCACTGATAAAGCTAACGGGGGCCGAGGTGGAGCTCGGGAGCTCCGACCCGAGCTCGCCTAGGTATTACGTGAGGGTGGCCGAGGATATCGCGAGGAAGCGCGGCGGGGTCTTCCTGAATCAATATGCTAATCCCGCCAACGTGAGGGCCCACTACGAGACGACGGCCAGGGAGATATGGGAGGACACAAGCGGCAGGATCGACGCGTTCGTGATGGGGGTGGGGACGGGCGGTACGATATCGGGAGTGGGGAGATTCCTCAAGGAGAGGTCGCCGAGGATAAGGGTCGTTGCCGTTACGCCCAGGGGCTCAAAGCTCGTCGGAGGCCCCGGCGCCGAGTACATAGACGGGCTCGCGTCGAAAGAGGTCTACCCCAACCTCGACTTGTCCGTGGTCGACGAGATCGCGGAGGTGTCTAGAGTCGAGGCCATCGAGACGGCGAGGGCTTTGGCGAGAGAGGAGGGCCTGCTCGTGGGGATATCCGCCGGGGCAAACGTCAGGGCGTCGGTCGAGGTCGCTAAGAGGATGCCGGAGGGCAGCGTGATCGTCACGATAGCGCCGGACTCGGCTCTGAGGTATCTCCGTGCGCTCCTGGGCCCGAGTGGTTGAGTAAGATTTTAGCGCAGCGCGCCGATCCTTCGGCGTGGTTCCCCAGCCTTGACGACGTTCCGCGAGCTCGAGGAGCTCGCAGCCAACACCCCCGTGGTGCTGCCGGCCGGCGGCGCCGGCAGGAGAATGGGCTCGAGCAAGCCCAAGCCCCTCGTCGAGCTCCTCGGCAAGCCGCTGATCGATTGGGCGATAGAATACTTCGCGTCGAGCGGCTTCAGAGAGTTCGTTCTCCTGCTCGGCTATGGGGCCGAACAAGTGATCGAGCACCTGGAGAGGAACACGAGGCGGGGAATAAAGATGGAGTACTCCGTGGACCCGGAGCCCAGGGGGAGAGTGGGCAAGGCCGTGGCTCTGAGGCGAGCCGTGGAGTCGGGCCTCGTGAAGGGGAGGAGCGTGATAGCGTTCCCCGACGATTTGTTCCTGGACTCCAGCCTCCCGCTGAGACTCCTCCTGGCTCACCTCGAGCACGCTAGGAGCGGAGCCCTCGCGACGGCGGTTCTGGCCTCTGGCTACAGGCTCCCCTTCGGCGTGGCCAGGGTCGGGAGCGACGGACTAGTCGAGGGGTTCGAGGAGAAGCCCCGACTGGACTTACTCGTCAACGCCGGGATGTACGCCCTCGAGGACGAGGCTCTGCGACTTCTCCTAGACCTCGTGCCGCCGAGGCCCGCTGAGCCCGTGGAGCTCGAGACGACGCTGATGCCCGAGCTCGCGAGGAGGCGCAAGCTGGCCTCGTTGATCGTGCCGGCCTCCAGGTGGCTCCCGATAAACACGATCAAAGACCTCGAGGAGGCCGAGAAGATCTTGTCGGCTCTCGCGGTCGATAGAGCCGGGGCCGAGGAGGCTAGACCGTGAGAGCGCTCGTGACGGGAGGAGCGGGATTCATTGGGAGCCACGTCGTCGAAGAGCTCGTGCGCAGAGGCTGCGCGGTGAGGGTCGTCGACAATTTGAGCACGGGGAGACTCGAGAACCTGAGGAGCTGCGCGTCGAGCGTCGAGATGATCGTGGGCGACCTCAAGGACCCGAGCGTGGCGCTGAGGGCGGTGGAGGGGGTCGACGTCGTGTTGCACTTCGCGGCCAACCCCGAGGTCAGGGTGAGCTCCGTCGAGCCGAGGATCCACTTCGAGGAGAACGTCGTGGCCACGTTCAACGTGCTCGAGGCCTCGAGGAGGAGGGGCGTGGAGAAGCTCGCGCTGGCCTCGTCCAGCTCGGTCTACGGCGAGCCCAAGCGGATACCCGTGGACGAGGAGGCCCCCCTCGAGCCCGTCTCGGTCTACGGAGCGAGCAAGGCAGCGTGCGAGGCCCTGGCCCGCGCCTACTCGAGCCTCTACGGGCTCGAGGTCGTTGCTCTGAGGTACGCGAACGTGGTGGGGCCGAGGCTCAGGCACGGCGCGATATACGAGCTCCTTCTCAAGCTCTCGAGCGATCGGAGCAGGCTGGAGGTGCTGGGCGACGGGACTCAGGTCAGGAGCTACGTGCACGTGAGCGACGCCGTCGAGGCCACGATGATCGCTCTCGAGAGGGCGCCGGGAGGCTTCTCGGTCTACAACGTCGCATCGGAGGATTGGATCACCGTGAATGAGCTCGTCTCGGTGATGCTGGAGACGCTCGGCCTCGGTGGCGTCGAGGTAGTGCACAGACCCGTGCTGCACGGCGTGGGCTGGCCGGGAGACGTGAAGAGAATTGCCCTGAAGATCGACAAGCTGATTGGGCTGGGTTGGAGGCCCAAGATGAGGTCGAGAGAGGCGGTGAGAGCGGCCGTCGAGTCCCTCCTCGAGGAGCTCGAGCTCCGCGACTTCGCCAGGCCCCCGAAGAGCGCTTGAGCGCTCAGGGCGCTCCTCGGAGCTCCGATGAGCCTCCGCTGCTCGAGCGTAAAGCGTTAAAGCGCGGCCTGCGCCAGATCTTCGCGGAGAGCTCGGGGGAATTTTGCCTTCTCGAAGGAGATGGCGTTGAGCGTCAATGTAGCCGAAACCCTCGAGGGCGTTGGCCGAGTCGAGGAGTCCCGTCTCGAGAGTCTCCTCGAAGCGTTCAGACAGGCCCCCTCCGTCCTCTTCTCTCTCCTCGACTCTCTCGACTTCGCTGTCGTATTGATGGACCCGAGCTACAGGCTCCTCTACGTGAACGAGCCCTTCGCGAGACTCTACGGGCTGAAGATCGATGAGATCAGGCGCATGCTCGGGAAGAGATGCTACGAGCTGCTGAGAGGGGCCTCGAGCCCCTGCTCAGACATACCGTGCCCCGCCAGGAAAGTCGTCGAGAGCCGATCCGTGGAGGTGGTCGAGCAGATCAGGACCACGGCGGTCGGGCTCAAGAAGCTAGTGCAGGTGGCCTATCCCCTCTTCCGCGGAGGAGAGCTCGTGCTGATATTGAAGGTCGTGAGGGAGGACCCAAGAGGGGGGGTTCTCAAGGCAGTCATCGAGAGAGCCGTCTCGTACTCCATGGAGCCGGCCGTTCTCCTCGACTCGGGGGGCAAGATCCTGAATTACAACGAGGCCTTCGAGAGGCTCCCGAGAGCAGTCCGCGAGGACCTCGCGCGCTACCTCTCGAGCCTCGTGATGAACCACGAGATCTCAGACTCCTACATCGAGAAGATCTATGCGCCGACGGAGTCTCTGGTCCGGGTCGTCCCCGTCAAAGCTAGCGGGGATATCATGCCCACCTTCTACTTGGCCTTCGTCGACACGATGGTACTTAGAGCCTGGGAGAGACTGCTCTCCGCTCTCGGGCTGAGAGGGGGCAGGCTCTACTACCTCGTGGAGGAAGCCCCCTCGAGGTCGCTGAAGATATTCGAGGCTCTATGCTCCGCCGGCTTCGAGTGCGTGGCCATCGCGAGGAGCCCGCCCGACCGCCTGGGCTTCGCCGCTCGGGTCGAGGCGGCCGCCCCAAGCAGAGCCGTCGAGGCTTTAGACGAGCTGCTGAGGAGGTCCTGGCGCAGGAGACCGGCCGTCTACGTAGATGGCCTCTACTATTTACATCTCAACGCGCCCGGGGGGCTCGCGCGAGTGCTGCCCTCTCTGAGGGATCTCGCGGAGACCACGGGCGGCGTGGTCCTGTTGTCGATCTCGCCTTCCGAGCTCTCGGAGGTTCCGCTGCTCCGGGAAATCTTAATGAGGGAGGGCGTCGAGTTGCCCCACGTCGAGGCGCGATTGCTGCCTAAGCCTCTCGCGGAAGTCTTGAAGGTCCTGCGCGACTTCGAGGCCAGGGGGATCACTCCGTCTCTGGTCGAGGTCGCCAGGGCTTTGAGGTCGTCGAAGCCTACGGTCATCAAGAGGATCAGAGCCCTCGAGTCGCTGGGCTACGTAGAGGCGTCGAGGAGAGGCAGGACGAAGCTGCTGAGGCTGAGCGAGAAGGGGCGCTCTCTATCGATGCTGCTTTGACCGATTTTTAACCGCTCTTTGACCAATCGCATTATATGAGTTCTCCGAAGAGCTCGCCGGAGATGGCGAAGTGGAGGCTGAGAAGGAGAGGGCGCTCTACTGGCCGCCGGATTACAAGATCTCCTGGATCGTGGTCGGGGCGATCGTCGGCGTCGCGCTGTGGCTTCTCACTCTGTACTCGTACTCGGCTCTAGTCGCCGCGTGGCAGAAGGTGACGAGCTTCCTCTGGTTCTAGGAGGCGAGAGCATGGGCGCCTCCGTCTCTAGGAGGGGCCTCTTGAAGTCCGTGCTCGCCGGCCTGGCTCTCGGCTACGTTGGCGGAGCGATCGGTACGGGCCTCATCAGGCCAGTCTACGAGGCTCTATATCCCAAGGTTCCGCGCGGCAAGTATCAGTTCGGCGCGGTTGATAAGCTCAGGATCACGTGCATCAGCGAGACGAGCTGGTTCCAGAACGACGTATTCATGGGAGACATCAGGAGAGCGGGAGGCCTCCTCACGAATCAGTACATGATACCGTGGAGCGTCGCGAACGTCGTGGGAGGCTGGAGCAAGGAGAACCCCGACGTCGGCAGCAACGAGGGAGGCTTCAGCGCGCTGGTCGAGACCTGGGGCCCCGGCGACGCGTACCACAGGTGGCTGCTCGATTGGGGCTGGAACCAGGAGTGGATGGAGTACATCTATAGCCAGATACCGGCCCCGACCAAGGGCGTGCCCGACGACAGGAAGATCAGGGGCAGCGTGCTCGACCTGATCAAGGCGGGTCCCAAGGGGATAGAGTTCGTGATATCATCGCACGAGCACATAGACCACTACTGGGGCATGGACACCGTCCTGAAGTACTACCCGGACGTCCCGGTGTATCTGTGCGGCACCATGTATCCCGAGAGCAAGAGGATGCTCGACGGGGTCCCCAAGGGCTTCTTCCCAGCGCCGTACGCCTGGAACGAGCACCCGCATAAGGGCCCGAGGATCTGGGTCACGGAGCCGCTCAAGCCCTACGACATATACCCGGGGCTCACCGTCGTGCTTTACGACGTTCCGATAATACTGAGGACCAGGGGAGAGCTTATCCCTTACGTGTGGGTCAAGGACCACGGCATAGTCACGGTGACGGGCTGCACTCACCCGGGCATAATCTACGAGCTCGAGTACGCGATCAGGAACTTCAAGGACGTGGACTACGGGAAGAACATGGCCGGCGTCTACGGAGGTCTGCACATATCCCCCTTCGAGGAGTGGGACCCCGATAAGGACGACCTCGTGCTGGCGTTGCCGAAGTACGGGCTCGAGTGGATAGGCGCGAACCACTGCACCGGCTACATAACGGTGGGCAAGATGATCGAGGCGGGCCTCCCGGTGATAGGGGGGAGAGCCCGCTTCAAGACCAGGAAGACTTGGTACCTCGGAAACGGGGACCAGCTAGGCCTCCCGATGGATGTAATCGAGGAGCCGCTGAACCTGGAGTATTACAAGACCAGGAAGAGGGTGCTGAGCGCGGTGGAGAGGGCGGTCGAGAGGCTGAGGACGCATCCGGACGATAAGAAGGCGTTCATGGAGTGGTACAGGGGCGAGAACCCTCTGAAGGTCGAGACGGAGTTCAACGTCGTTGAGTACGAGGTGGGATATCTATGAGCGTGGAGCACGGCGAAAAAGAATACTTGGGCTGGCTCGAGAAGAGAAACAGCGAGAGGCTGATAGTGCCGAGGTGGAGGCAGCCCATAGCCGGGATAGTCGCTACGGCGCTCGCCCTCGCGCTCGCCCTCGTGACTTGGTACTTCCTCTTTAACCCCCTCGCCAAATACGGCCTCAGGCTGTACACCCCCCTCTACGGTTACATGTTCGATAGGTGGCTCCTGATTTGCTGCATTTGGATGGCCTACGTCTTCGACTACACGTTGCTCTTCAAGAGGGAGTGGGTGGAGAAATGGCACCCGGCTAAGAAGGGGCCGATCCTCACGCTCATCACCGTCGCCGTGATGCTCTTCACGATCTACGTGGTCTTCGATGCGATATTGGGGAGGCTCGGCATACCCTACTTCAGCTTCAAGATGATGCGCGACGTCGGCCACATCGTGCCGACCGGGACCCCTGGCCACATAACGGAGTTCTACGCGCGCGAGTACGTGTCTATGGCTCTGCTGATGGTGGCTGCCATAGCCTCTTGGCTCAGCCCATCCATACCGGTCTACTTCGAGTTCTGGCCGTGGAGAGGGAAACTCAAGCAGCCCGTCTTAGGGGCAACCGTGCTCCTGGTCACGATGCTCTTCACGTTATATCTGTTCTTCGTGTTGATGCACCCGCACATGGGCTTGCTCTTCGTTCCGTGGCAGGTCTATACGGCCTCGCTCATGACGCCAGAGAAGATAGGCACCTGGTGGTACGAGATAGCCCACACCCTGCACGGCAACTTCAACGTTGCGTGGATAATGGCCATGACGTGCACCATTTGGTACTTCGAGTCGATATGGGAGAGGGAGCCGTTCTTCACGCTCTTCAAGAAGCAGCCGTGGAGGGGGCTGGCATCCTTCGCCGGGACGACCCTCTTCGCTCTCGGCATATTCTGGGCCCTCCAGCTGCTGTTCGCCCAACAGCTCGGCCCAGCGACCGAGGGGGCCTTCAGGAGAGCGGGGTTCATGTGGAGGTACTTGCACGCGGCCGAGTGGTTCATTTTCTGGTTGTGCGGCGCTTTGACTCTGGCGTTCTTCTTCGACAATTGGCCGAGAAGGTGGAGCACCCCGACCAACTGGATCATCAGGAACATCTTGATGGTGCTCGGCGGGCTGGCCATGGCGTGGTTCTACTACGAGCTCGGACCTACTCTGCTCGGCACGACGAAGGGGCTGGATCAGCCGGAGCAGTACCCCATGGTCTGGGGCATTTGGTACGTCAACATATTGCTGATAATGAACTGGTTCTTCGATAACTGGCCCGTCTACAAGCCCGTGTATCTACGGAAGGGATCTCGAGAATGAATTTTTTTAAGCCAAGATCCCCTCTTTCGCCCCCTCTCTCGAGCGAGCTCGTAGCAGAGCTCGCGAGCCCTCGAAGGCCAGCCGAGCAGCGCCGTCGACGAGAGGATCGCTAGAGCCGCGACGCTCGCGGAGGCTAGAGCCGCTAGGTCCTCGAGTTCGACTCGCCTAGCCACGACGGATTCCACGACCACGAGGTCTCCGACCGCGCGCGCCTCGAGCTCGACCCCTCTCCCGCTCTCGGACCTCGCGGCGAGCGCTCGGTCGCGGAGCTCGACGGAGTAGCCGAGCTCTCTCGCTCGAGCGGCTAGAGCTAGCAACAGAGAGAGCCTCGGCGTCGTCGGGCGAGGAGAGCGCGATTCTCCACTCGACCAGGAGAGCCCACCTCGGAGGGCTCACGACGACGCGGTCCCACTCCCAGGACTCTGCTAGAGAGAGCGCCTCCCTCTCGCTCAGCCCCCTCGAGGCAATCAAGTATACCGCGAACGCTCCGAGCTTCTCGACGAGGGTGGGCCTCGAGAGTCGGCCCACGCTCTCCTCGGTCCTCGAACGCTCCGATCCCACCTCTAAGAGCTCTAAGTATAGCTCGGGGAACATGACGTGCTTCGTGCCGGGGGGAGGCCTGGAGTAGGCCTCGTTGACAAGGGCCCAGCCTCCGACCGCGTGCAAAAATCGGGCGAACCTCTCGCCGTGGGCGTACGGGAACAGCTTGAGGGCCAGGTAGAGGTCGTCGAGGCCCTCGAGTTCGATGGGCGGAGAGTGGGAGCACCCCCTCGACTCGCAAAAGAGCTTAGCGGTGAGGCCGGCGTCGCCCTCGACGAGCGCCGAGAGGGCGAGCTCCTCGTCGAGGCTCTCTGCTCGGGGGAGAGCGAGATTGGCCCCCTGGAGCACGTGGGCGAGCTCGTGGGCCAGGACCTCGAGGAGGGAGGGGTCGTCGAGCTTGGCCAGGTCTGCGTTGACGTAGACCGAGGAGCCGGAGGCCGCCGCCAGGAACGTGGACGCCCACCTCTCCTCCCCGGCTCTCAGGGAGAAGGTCGGCGGGGCTAGCAGCAAGCCAATGAACACGGCCTCCTCCGCCAGCTCTCCGCGCGTGGGCCACCCCCGAGGGCCCCGCGTCGCCGAGATCCAGCTCGAGTTCACCTCGAAGACTTTCACCCCTCCCGGCGGAGGGGGCAGCCCCCTGATCTCCGACACGGCACGCAGCAGGTCGGAGACGAGCTCCTGAAGCGAGCTCGAGGCCTCCTCGGCCCCGGCGGCGCAGGAGCATAGCGAGAGGAGGGCGACGATCAGGGCCGAGAGGCGGGGGGACCTCATCAAGACCTCTCCCGCTCTGATAGCTTGGCCTCGATGTACTCGCCGAAGAAGAGCCAGAGCGAGAGGACCCCTATGGAGAGGCCGAGGCCTAGCGAGAGGCCCGAGGCGAGGGCCGACCTCACCTCGGGGCTGAGAGAGGTCAAGTCGAGGAGGGCCGCGAAGACTATGAAGAAGGTCGTCAGGATGAGCATTGCCTCGATCCTCCCGCCCGGCCTGAGGAGCCTCGTCAGGAGCGAGAAGCCCACCATCGCAAAGACGAGCACGAGCCCCACGCTCGCAATTCTAAGGACGAACGACGAGGCAGCCTCGGCGGCCTCGGCCTCGAGCGGGAGGATCGAGATCGCCGCCACGCCCCCCGCGGCCAATATCCCAAGGTCGGCCACGGCCTTCGCCACGGGCGACACCCTGAGGGAGGAATCGCGGAGGAGCTCCGAGAGATGCTCCTCGACGCGCGAGACGACGACCAAGTAGTCTATGAGTTTGTTGACGTACTTGGCTATGATGATCGAGAGAAGCAATACCAGCGCTGCCAAGACTATGTGGGGGAGAGCCGCCGCGAGGTCCGCCAGAGCTCTCGCGAGGGGCCCCAGGCTCTGCTGCAAGGCCGAGCTACCCAGCCAGGATGGACGCGACCTCGTATATTAGCAGTACGAGCGCGACGAGGGCGGCCAGAGCTAGGGACTCCACGAGGAGCCTCGCCACGGCTCTCGTCACCCCCATCGCCAAATTGTAGCCCAGCAGACTCGCGCTGGAGAGGAGCCTCGCGTATTCTCTCGCGGTCTCCGGCTCGACGAGCGAGGCCCCCGGGATCCCGAGCGAGGCCACGAGAGCCGCGAGGGCCTTGAGAGAGGCCGAGAGAGCCAGGAGGGCCGGATAGTCCGAGCCGAGAGCGAGGCCGGCGAGGGCGGCGGCCAACATCCCGATCGCGTTGGCCGCAGAGAGGAGCACGGAGGCTCTGCCGACCCCTATCGCGTGGACGTACCTCGAGTAGACCGAGGCGGCCAGGAGGTTCGCTCCAACGAAAGTCGCCGAGAGGCCGAAGGAGAGCGTCACGTGGATCTGCCAGGCCCGGACCAGAGCAACGACCCCGGTCAGCGTGGTGTTGAGTATCACGCCCAGCAGGTAGCTCCTGCTTCCCCTGAGAGCGAGAGAGCCCACGACGCCGCCGAGGCTGCCGAAGAGGCTCAGCGCGGCCGCTCCGTAGAGCGGGGCCCCGATGTCCCTGAGGAGCGGGGGCCAGGCGAGGCCGAGGAGATTGCCGCCCGCCATCATGAGCGACAGCATGACGAAGACGTTCACGCGCGCCTCCTCGGCCTCGCCTCGAGCGAGTCGACTCGGGACGGGGGAGCCCTCGGGGAGCGCGCCGAGGGGTAGGAAGAGCAAGGAGAGCGTGCCGAGGAGCCCCACGAGGCAGGAGGAGAGGTACAAATCGAAGAACGTCTGTCCTCGCCCGATGAGCATTGAGCCCTCGACGGCGTAGAGGCCGCCGAGGATCGAGGCCGCCGAGCCCACCGCCGCCCGCTCCGCCGAGATCCTCGTGAACGCTTCGGGGCCTAGCGAGGAGAAGAGCGCCACGTTGAGCAGAGCCCCGACCGGAATCGTGATGGCTAGGGCCGCGGAGTAGCAGAGCGAGAGGAGAAAGGCGTCGCGCGCGGCGAGCGGTAGGCAGAGCCAGAGGAGCCTCTCGAGCCCGTGGACGATGGGGAGCGCGGCCTCGATTCTCGAGGAGAACTCGTTGGAGCGCCGATAGCACGCGTACGATGCGAGAACTCCGAGGAGCGCTGCCGCCACCGTCACGGCCGATATTTCCTCGACATCGTAGCCGCTGTAGGCCAGCATTGGAACGTAGAGCCCCCTCGTGACCGTGACGTAGAATGAGCCCAGAAACGACTCGATGAGCGCGACGGCTCTCGCTCTCTCCGCCGACGTCAACGCCCCTCGGCCTCGTCGCTCCTCTCGGCGAAGAGCGCTGATAGGCCCAGCGGGCGCTAAATAATTAGAGCGTCGCAATAACATGGGGCGCCGCCCCCTGATGTCGAGCCGGGGCCCGCTCCGTGGGGGGTCACCGTGGCGATCGCCGAATTGTCTAGGATCCAGGAGCTCCTCGAGAGAGCTAGGCGAGGCGCCATCGTAGACGAGAGAAAGAGAGTGAGATTCGAAGACCCCTCCAGCGAGGAGGCCCTGGAGGAGCTGAAGGAGGTCGTGATCTCGATGCTGATCGGCGAGGCCGAGATCGAGGAGGCCTCCAGGTGGATAGCCTCTCTGACGAGCGAACTGTTTAGGGCGGTGTCGTCCCTCGGGGGCTCTGGCTGGACCATGCCGAAGGAGATGAAGAGCTTCGTCAAGGACCCGAGGGCTCACCTGAGGAAGAAGCTCTTCCTCTACTCCTTCGACCTGCTGCGCGGGAAGATCGAGCTCGAGCGGTTCCTGACCAAGGCGAGGGCCGCCCTGACGACGAGCCTCAGAACGAACATGAGAGCAGTCTATCAATCGTGGGTGCTGGCCTCGATCCTCTCGCGGCTCGGAGAGCTCGGGGGCAGGCTCGTCTACCCAGAGCACGGCTACGTGCCGCTCGACAGGAGCGGTAGGCAGAGGGCCGGGTCTATACCGTCAAACGCGGTGGTGAGGATCGGGAGAGGAGAGCTCAGCATCTTCGTTGAGGCTCCGAGGCCCGTAGGCTGGGAGGACACGAGAGATCTAAGGTCTGTCTGGAGGCTCTACGTGATGCTGAGGCCGGACATGCTGTTTTACTCGGGGAGGGTGCTAGATATAGCTAGGCTCGACGGAGAGGGCCTCCCTGTGCTGAGGCCCGACGCTGTCGTGGAGTGCAAGGAGCTGAGCGACTGGTACCTCAGGTCTAGGGAGCTCAGAGGCCCGTCGACCAGGCCTCTCTCGGCCGAGGAGTGGATGACGAAGTGGCTCGAGGGCCTGTGGGTCGGCCTCTCCGACGCGCTGGGGGTCAGCGAGGAGGAGGCGGCCGAGATCGCGAAGAAGAGCAGAGGAGTCAGGGTGAGCGAGGTGGAGCTGGTCAAGCTGTACGCTCGCCTCTACTCGCCTAGGAGATTCTTCTTGGTCTCCAGGCCCGTCCTACCGAGTGAGGCGAGGAGGGAGCTCGAGTCCGAGGGGATCGAGGTCGTAGAAGGAGTGGAGGTAGGTAGAAGGAGAGAGCTCGAGGAGCTGGCCGAGGAGCTCGCGGAGCTCGCATCCCCCGCAGGTCTCCGAGATCCCCTGTCAGACCTCGCAGATCTCCTGGCCTCGAGGGGCGTTAGGGTCGAGAGGAGGGCGCTCGAAGAGGCCCTAGCCGAGCTGGCCGAGAGGAGGCTCGCGGAGCTCCTGGAGATTCTGCGGGCTCGAGAGAGCGCGTCCTGAACTTCTCGAGAAATAAAGAGTTGAGGTAGAATTGAGGAAAAGCGAAGAAAAGCGAAGTCTCGAGCGGGGGGCCGAAGCGGCATCGAGGGATCTTCGGCTACTTCCCGGTCTGCTGCTTGATCTTGGCCCAGTCCTGCCTGACCTTAAAGGCTCCCCACAGCGTGATGCCGACGAAGAATATCGTCGCCAGGACCGCTAGAATCACCCTGGCCTCCAACGCATCCACCGAGTCGATTGGCTTAAAAGTTCGTTTTAAATTTTTCGAGAGACTGCGGCGCTCCGATCGAGAGGTCGGGGAGGAGCACGTATCTCGGGCCGGTGAGCGACGTCGTCTCTTAGCCTATCTTCGAGATGTATCCCATAGAGGCTTTCTATCGCTCGCGAGCCGCCTCATGAAGCATGGCTGCAGAGTCTCCGTGGTCAATCTCGCGGCTCTAACGTCTATGAATCCGCGCCTAGACGTCGAGCGCGTGCTGAGGAGGCCAAGAGCCGGGGGTGTTCGCGCTGGACCTCCACCGGCTCATCCGCGTGCACGGAGCACTGAACCTCGCGAGGGACCTGAAGAGACCGCACCCGGACGTGCCCATGATCGTCGGGGAGCTCACCGCGACGCTCTACTACGAGGAGCTCCTGAGGATCTGCGACGCCGTCGATTACGTAGTACTAGGCGACACGACCGAGGACTCTCCTGGCCCTCGTGCGCATCCTCATCGATGGGCGGGGAGAGGTAAATGACTCACCCGGTGTGGCGTTGAGGCGGGGAGGCTCGGCTCGACTCACAAGGCCTCCTCGTCCTCCGGAGAGCCTCGATGCCTACGCCGTGGACTACGCCATGCTCTTCGGGAGAGCTCTGACCTCGGGGGATCCGATGAGCTCCGCCCCCTTCGCTAGGTTCCTCGAGGACCCCATAGGAGTGGTGCTGGTCTATAAGGGCTGCGTCTTCGATTGCGTCACGTGTGGATGCTCGAGGAGCGCCTACTCTAAATACCTGGGCGGGAGCTCTCTGGCTCGGAAGCTCCCTCGCGTTCTGTGGGGCGAGGTGAGAAGCGCCACGGAGTACTTCAAGATCCCGGTCTTCGCGCTCGGGGACCTTCAGTTGCTCGGGGGGCTGGCTCGAGGAGCTCGTGAGGGAGAGCAGAGAGGAGCCCGTCGACGTCTTCGTGTGCCTCGAATTCTATAGGCCTCCTCCTCTCTAAGCCATTAAGATGGTCTCGATGCTCGGAGCACGAGCGATAGGGCTCCAAATATCGCCGGAGAGTCAAGACGAGCATGTGAGGAGGGCCTTCGGCGGGAGCTACGACGGCGAGCCCGAGTCCTTCGTCAGGTCGGCTCTGGAGAGAGCGAGCAGAGTCGACCTCTACTTCATGGTAGGGTTGCTGCTCTAGGACGAGAACTCGGCCCTAGGCATATCGGCACAAAAAGATGGGGAGAGAGGTCAGAGAGAAGATGCAAGCTTTCGTGGCTCCTCTCGCCCCCTTCGTGGATCCCGACAGCCTCGTCTCCGAGGACCCGGAGAGGCACGGCTACAGGTTGAGGGCTGGGAGCCTCGAGGACCACTGCTGCCTGATCGACTCGGCCTCAACGTGGAAGGACGTGCTGAACTACGAGACCTTTTGGATGAGTCGAAATGATGTTGCGAGAGCGTACTATGGGGCGCTCAGATCTTTGATGCGCGTGAGGCTCGAGCGCGGCCTCGTGGGCGAGGAGACGCACGCGGAGACCGTCGAGAGGATCGAGGACGCAGAGAGTCGTCGTGAGCGGAGCGCCTCCGCGGCCCAGGCTAGAGCATGAGGCGATAAAGAACAGAACGCTCTATCCCACCGCCCCCCTCCTCAGGCTCGCCAGACTCATCGGCGGGGCTAGCCGTGGGACTGCTCGAGAATCTTCGCCTCAGCCGCGACCCCGCGTAGGCTCCGAGCTCTCAACGCGCGCACGGCCTCGAGCACCTCCTCGAGCACCCTCTCCTCCTCGGCGCCTATTCTCTCCAGCAGGAGAGGCAGCGCCTCGCGTAACACCCTCAGGGGGAGGCTCAAGAAGCCCAGGAGATAGCTTGGCAGCCTCCTGAGCATGTACCGATAGGCAGCCTCCGCGGCGGGCTTGGAGAATTTCGGGATCCTCCCGAGCTTACGTAGCAACCACTTCACCGCATAGAACTTGTAGGGCTCGAACTTCGAGATCCAGAGAAGCCTCAGGGCGCTGACCCCGCCCCTCGTGACTGGGTGAAGACAGTCGTAGTAGCGCCACTTGAGCGTCCTGAGAGCTCTCTTGACCGCGGCCTCGTGGAAGGCCTTAGAGCCGGGGAGCGGGGTGTATATCGTGATCTGGAGGGCGTCGAGCCCCCTCTCTATGAGCCTCCTAACCAGCTTGAGGGTGCGCTTCATAGCCTCGACGGTCTCGTAGGGGGCTCCAATGACGAACCCTCCGAGGACCAGGATCCCCCGTTTGCTGAGAGCTTCGACGGCCTCTAACGCCTGCGCCACGCCGGAGGACTTCTTCATCTCCCTCAGCACCCCCTCGTCGCCGGACTCTACGCCGAGGAAGGCCACCTTGACGCCGGCTCTCGCCATGGCGTCGACGAGCTCCGGGTGCCTCGCGGCTAGGTCGGCTCTAAGCTGCACTATGTAGCTGAGCCTGTCCAGGCCCCGCTCCGCGATTACGCTCAGCAGCTCTAGCCTCTCCTTCACTCTCCCCGGGATCACGAAGTTGTCGTCAACGAAGAACACCCAGTTGTAGCCCAGCCCGGCCACGAGCTCGAGCTCCTCTATTATTCTCCTCGAGCTCTTGAGCCTCCACCTCCTTCCCCAAAAGGGGCTGACGTCGCAGAAATCGCAGTCGTAGGGGCAACCTCTCGAGCTCTCGAGGAGCGCGATGCTCGAGCTCGGCGAGAGGGCCCCGGCTCTATAGAGCCTCCTGTTGAGTAGGTCGTAAGCTGGGAGGGGGAGGTCGTCGAGGTTCTCGAGAAGAGCCGGGGGCTCGGCGACCATTCTCCCCTCTGCGTCGAGGAAGGCCAGCCCCGGAGCTCGAGGGGGCCTCCCACGCTCCTCGAGCGAGAGTAAGAGTTCACGAAAAGCTCTCTCGCCCTCGCCCAGCACCACCGCGTCGAAACCGCTCTTTAGGAGAAGAGGGTAGGCGAATGTGGCGTGGTGTCCTCCGGCGATGGCGAAGGCCCCCAACCTCTTGGCTACGCGCGCGACCTCCACGGCCTCGTCGTGATATATCGAGGCGTTCACGGTCACGCCGATCACGTCCGGGTCCAGCTCCTCGAGCCTCTCAACCAGCCTCGAGCGGCTGAGCCGCTCGGCCTCGGCGTCGACGATCCTCACGTCGGCGAAGTCCCTGACGGCTCCGGCCAGAGAGGCCAGGCCGAGAGGCGGAGGAACTAGCCCGAACGTGCTGGTGTATTTGGATGGCCCCGGGTTGACTCGAACGAGGGCCACCCGCACGAGGCTCCTCCCGAGGAATTTTCGGCGCGCTGTCGTAAAAGGTTCTCGAGGGTCGGCTCCGCGTTGTATTATCGCGAGATAGGCGTCTCGCGCTACGCCTTCGGCCCTCTCGGGCTGGACCCGGGCGATTTCCTGAAAGAGTGCAGAGACTTCGTCGTTGTGGAGAGGCCCGCGATAGAGTGGTCCGAGAGGGGGCTCGCCGTTTATAGGCTCGCGAAGGAGGGAGTAGACACGCTCACCGCGCTGGCCTGGCTCAGGAGAGCCGCTCGCCTCGGCTCCGTGGGCTATGCTGGCTTGAAGGACGCGAACTCCCTCTCGGTGCAGTACGTGACTGCCTCGTGTCGCGATTGTCCGGCGCTCGTTGAGCTGCCATGGGGCCGAGCAGAGCTCGTGGGTCGAGCGCTTAGCCACGCGAGGAGGGGGCGGCTGGAGGCGAACTCCTTCGCGGTTAGGCTCGGGGGCCTCGAGGGCGCGAAGGCCGAGGACCTCGTCTCGTCGCTCTCCTCGGAGAGGGGCCCGAGGATTCTGAATTACTTCGGGCCTCAGCGCTTCGGCGTCTCGAGGCCTCTCAATAGCGAGCTAGGCTTAATGTTGTTGAACAGAGACCTCGAGGGATTCAAGCGAGCGCTGGAGAGCAAGCCCGAGCTGGGGTGGTGGGAGAGGCTGGCGGTGAAGGCCGAGGCCCTCGAGGAGCTCCTCGAGGGGCCGACTAGAATCGCCGTGGAGCTCGCGGTCTCGGCCTATCAGGCTCTAGTCTTCAACAGGTGCCTCAGCGAGGCGGCCGAGGATGGTAGAGTCAGCTCCAAGTCTATTGGCCTCCTGCCCGGTCTGGGCCTCTCCAAGCTCTCCAAGCTCTCGTGGATAGACGCGAGGTTCGCCGAGTGCGTCTTCAGCTCCGTCGAGGGGGACGGCCTGACCGAGGAGGACTTCGCGTTGAGCGGGGCGCTGAGGCTCCGAGCTCGCGCCAGACCTCTCTCGGTGAGAGTCGAGGGGCTTCGGGCTTCCTCCTCAAGGAGGGGGGGAGCCGCGATAGCCTTCTCGCTGCCCTCGGGCTCCTACGCCTCGATATTTCTCCGAGAGCTCTTCGGGGAGTCGATCGAGTGGCTGACGAGGAGGTGCAAGAGGAGGGTCTTCGCGTCGCCGCACGATTATTAAGCCCGCTCGGCGAGGAGACCCGAGGAGCCGAGAAGAGCGGAGCGAGGTGCGGCGACCATAGTCAAGCTGCCGCTGGACTACATCTGCGTCAAGACGGGGGTCCTCTGCCCCAGATGCGTCTCTCTCGTCGAGCGCGGAGAAGTGAGCGAGAACGATCTGAGGATCATGAAGCTTCTGATAGAGCTCGAGAGCGATGGGGCTTTCGCGAGCCTGAGAGATGCGGAGCTCGTTAGGACGATCTGGAGCGAGGACCTCGTGGTCGTCGTCGTGAGGGCGACATCGGCCTCGTTCTCGGATCTCGCTAAGCTCTCGAGAAAACTCGGAGAGGCCCTCGGCAAGAAGGTCCGAGTGGTGGAGAGCACGAGAGACTTCAAGAAGGTCTTCGCCGAGACTCTGAGCCCCGTTCCCGTCGTCGGCGTGAATCTGCTCTGGCTTCCCGACGGGACGGTGCAGTACATAGTTAGGATAAGCCGCGGAGACGAGAGGCTCCTCCCGGCGAGCCGCAGGTCGCTGGAGGAGGTCCTCAGCGAGATCGTGAGAGGTCAAGTCCAAATAAAAGCCGAGTAGTCCGAGGAGGTCCTCAGAAGAGCGGCAGAGAGCCCGAGACCTTATCGACCAGCTCCTCGGGGGCTGGCCCGATCGCAGCGCAGGTCGCGGTCCCCGGGGGTAGCTCGGTCAACCCCGCGTCTCTGATCAAAGAAGTGGGCAGACCCAAGCTCCTGGCTCTCCCGTAGATCTCAATGAGTTGGGCTTCTCCCTCGACCGCGACGACGACCTTCTTCTGACCCTCCTCGTACCACTTCCAGAGCCACTTCTCCCACTCTCCGCCGCGCAGCAAGCACTCGAGGACGCTCGAGACGCTGCCGTGCGCGACTTGAGCCGCGAGCTTCCCCGCGCTCATCTTCAGGTCCCTCCTGACCGCGATGACCTGCTTGTATCCGCGGCTCGAGGGCAAGGCGCGCGCCTCCGCGTCGACTGCCTCGAGTTTATTAAGGGTCTCGGGCACTCCTCCACGAAAGCTCCTCAAAAAGGTGCCGAGGAGTGCAAAGGGCCGAGAGCGTGATAGGCGCCAGAGCTCCCAAGTGCTCCAGCTGCAACAGATTCATCCTGCCGGGCGAGAGAGCGACGAAATTTCCGTGTCCGAGCTGCGGGAAGACCACGATAATTAGGTGCAGAAAGTGCCGCTCTCTCTCGGTCTCTTACACTTGCCCGGCCTGCGGCTTCACCGGCCCCTGAGGTGCTCCGATAATGGCCAGAGTGCTCGTGGTGTTGAAGGTCTATCCCTCCGACGTCGACGAGGGGCTCAGGAGGAGAATACTCGACGAGCTCCGGGTTAAGCTCCCGAGCGACTTCGACCTCGTGAGGGCAACAGAAGAGCCCGTGGCCTTCGGCTACAGCGTGTTGAGGATCTACGTGACTATCCCCGAAGACATCGAGGGAGGCACGCAAGCGCTCGAGGACGCGGTGGCGAGCGTGAGCGGCGTCGACGAAGTGGAAGTTGAAATGGTTCACAGACTGAGCGAGTTCTAGGGGCCGCTCCCGCGCCACTCAACGAGCCACCAATCCGTCGAAATCAACGTTTATAATGGCTTCAAATTGAGAAGAAACCTAGGCCCGGAGTTTTGAGAGCGGTGACATCGTGATGAGCGAGGGAGAGGGAGGGTTCGGCGGCGGCGAAGTCCCGGCTCAGCCTCCCGCGAAGAGCGAGAAGAAGGAGCTGGTGCTGCGAGTGGCTGAGGCCAAGCAGAAAGACGTCGGCCGAGGCAAGGTCAGAATAGACGCTAATCTGCTCAAACAGATCGAGGTCGAGCCCGGCGACGTCATAGAGATAGAGGGCAGGAGGAAGACCGTGGCGATCGCATGGCCCAGCTACAACGAGGACCAGGGCGAGGACATAATAAGGATGGACGGCCTCATCAGAAAGAACGCGAGCGTTGGGATAGGAGACAAAGTGGTGGTCAGGAAGGCTCAGACCAAGCCGGCTCAGCGAGTCAAGCTAGCCCCCAGCAACTTCAACATGCAGGTGGACCAGAGCTTCGTGAACTACGTCAAGAGGAGGCTCCTAGATTACCCCGTGCTCGAGGGAGACACGGTCCTCATCCCGGTCTTGGGCCAGGCTATACCCTTCACGGTCATTCAGACCAAGCCCGACGGCCCCGTCGTGATCACGCAGGACACAATGGTGCAAGTGCTGGAGAGGCCCGTCGAGATCTCCAAGCTGCCCAAGGTGACCTACGAGGACATAGGGGGGCTGAAGACGGTAATACAGAGGGTCAGAGAGCTCGTCGAGCTGCCAATGAAGTACCCCGAGCTCTTCAAGAGACTCGGCATAGAGCCCCCGAAGGGGGTCATACTCTACGGCCCCCCCGGCTGCGGCAAGACCTTGCTGGCCAAGGCCGTCGCCAATGAGACCAACGCTTACTTCATATCGATAAACGGCCCCGAGATCATGAGCAAGTTCTACGGCGAGAGCGAGCAGAGGCTGAGGGAGATATTCGAGGAGGCCAAGAAACACGCCCCAGCCATCATATTCATCGATGAGATAGACAGCATCGCCCCGAAGAGAGAGGAGGTGGTCGGCGAGGTCGAGAGGAGGGTGGTCTCGCAGCTCCTAGCGCTCATGGACGGTCTCGAGGCCAGAGGAGACGTGGTGGTAATAGCTGCCACCAACAGGATAAACGCCGTGGACCCGGCCCTCAGGAGGCCCGGCAGATTCGACAGGGAGATCGAGATCCCGCTGCCCGATAAGCAGGGGAGGCTCGAGATCCTCCAGATACACACGCGCAACATGCCCCTGGCCGACGACGTCAACCTCGAGGAGCTGGCCGAGATAACTCACGGCTACACCGGCGCAGACCTCGCCGCACTGGCCCGAGAGGCGGCGATGCACGCTCTGAGAAGATACATGCCGTACATAGACCTCACGAGCGAGAGGATCCCCGAAGAGATCCTAGAGAAGATGGAGGTCACGAGGAAAGACTTCTTCGAGGCCATGAAGGAGATCGTGCCGAGCGGGTTGAGAGAGGTCTACGTCGAGGTCCCGAACATCAGGTGGACCGACATAGGAGGGCTCGAGGAGGTCAAGCAGAGTCTGCGCGAGGCCGTCGAGTGGCCCCTGAGGAACCCGGAGGCCTTCAAGAGGCTCGGCATAGAGCCCCCGAAGGGCATACTGCTCTTCGGCCCCTCCGGCTGCGGCAAGACCCTGCTGGCCAAGGCCGTCGCGACGGAGAGCGAGGCCAACTTCATCGCCATAAGAGGCCCCGAGATACTGAGCAAGTGGGTCGGCGAGAGCGAGAGGGCGATAAGGGAGCTGTTCAGGAGAGCGAGGCAATACGCTCCGGCCGTGGTGGTCATCGAGGAGATAGAGTCGATAGCTCCGCTCAGAGGCATGGCCGCCGACTCGCACGTTACCGAGAGGGTAGTGAGCCAGCTCCTGACGGAACTCGACGGCCTGCAGCCGATGCACAACGTAGTATTCATCGCCACTACGAATAGGCCGGACATGATCGACCCAGCCGTGCTCAGACCGGGCAGGATAGACAAGATGATCTTCGTCCCGCCCCCCGACAGAGACGCTAGGCTCGAGATATTGAAGGTCCACACGAGGAGAATGCCGCTAGACAAGGACGTGGATCTGGAGGAGATAGCCACGCTCACGGAGGGTTACAGCGGAGCGGACCTCGCGGCCTTAGTTAGAGAGGCCGGTCTCAGAGCTTTGAGAGAGAACATGGCCGCCAGCAAAGTGAGCAGGAGGCACTTCGACGAGGCCCTGCAGACGGTGAAGCCTTCGCTCTCGAAGGAGGGAGTAGAATTCTACATAAGATGGTACGAGCAGCTCAGGCGAGCCGGAGTCGCTAGAAAGGTGGAGACCTCCCCCTACGCCTGACGAACTCTTCACTCTTCGCGTTTTCTCCCTCACACCATCTCCTCCTCTCCACTCGCGCTCAACCGACGGAGGAGCCGAGCCTTGAAGGGAGTTTGGAGAAGCATCCCTCTACACGCGGTTGTTCTCGAGATGCTGAGCCTGAAGGGGGGGACGGCTCTCGACAGAGAGCTTTACGAGGCCGTCAGGATGGCCTACGACGTGAGCTGGAGCGAGTTCCTGAGAACTCTGATGAGGCTCGAGCTGAGGGGGCTGATCAGAGTGGCCACGGCGAGAGAAGGAACCCTTATAGTGGAGCTCGTCGGTAGAGGAGGAGAGCGGTGAAGAGGAGCTGGGCGTCGACCTCCGAGAGCTCATACCGCCCGAGGCCTCGAGAGAGCTAGAGCTCTCGGAGCTCTCCGGGCGAGTCGTTGCTCTCGACGCCTACAACGTGCTCTATCAGTTCCTAGCGGCCATAAGGCAGCCCGATGGCAGCCCTCTCGTGGACTCTAAGGGCAGAGTCACGAGCCACCTGAGCGGCCTGTTCTACAGAACGGTCAACTTCGTAGAGCTTGGCCTGAGGCCCGTGTACGTGTTCGACGGAGCTCCGCCGAGCCTCAAGGAGAGGGAGCTCGAGCGGAGGAGGAAGTTGAAGGAGGAGGCGGAGGAGAAGTTCAAGCTGGCGGCGGCCGAGGGGAGAGTCGAGGAGGCTAGGAGATACGCCCAGATTGCTTCTAGGCTCACCGACGAGATGGTCTCCGACGCGCAGAGGCTCCTCGACGCCATGGGAGTGCCGTGGGTTCAGGCCCCAGCCGAGGGGGAGGCTCAGGCTGCACACATAGCCGCGAAGGGAGACGCTTGGGCGGCCGGGAGCCAGGACTACGACAGCCTGCTCTTTGGAGCTCCTAGACTCCTCAGGAATCTCGCGATAACCGGCAGGAGAAAGCTGCCGAAGAAGGACGTATACGTCGAGGTAAAGCCCGAGCTCATAGAGGCCGAGAAGCTCTACAAAGCTCTCGGCTTGACGCGCGAGCATCTGATCGTCATCGCGATATTGCTCGGCACGGACTACAACCCCGGCGGAGTCCGAGGCGTGGGACCAAAGACTGCGCTGAAGATCGTGAGGTCTCACGCCGACCCGAGAGAAGCCCTGCGCTCTCTGCCCCCCTCGCCGATAGACTACGAGGAGATATTCGAGGCCTTCCTCAGACCGCGAGTAACCGACGACTACTCGCTCGAATGGAGGAGCCCGGACCACGAGGCCGTGAAGAGGATCCTCGTCGAAGAGCACGACTTCAGCGAGGAGAGAGTGGAGACCGCGCTGAGGCGACTGGAGCAGGCGACGAGTCGAAGGAGGACGCGGGGGCTGGACGCCTGGCTCAAGTGACGTAGCCGCTATTGCTCTCGACGATCTCCTCAGGCCACCCCTCCTTTCCGATGAGCGGCACGAAGACGCAGGGGACGTCCTCTCGGAGCTCCAGCTCGCTCTCGCTCACTTTGACGCCCACGTAGAGCACTTGGGAGAATAGATCGCCCACGGGCGCGACGATTCTCCCGCCTATCTTGAGCTGCCTCTTCAGAGGCTCGGGGATCTTCGGGGCCGCGGCCGTCACGATGATGCCGTCGTAGGGGGCGCTCTCCGGGTATCCGAGGCTCCCGTCTCCCACGATCACTGTGACTCTATCCGCGTAGCCGGCTCTCTCGAGGTTCCTGCGGGCTCGCTCAGCTAGCTCGGGTAGCCTCTCTATAGTGTAGACGTGGCCGGGTCCGGAGCCCGTGGGGTCGACGAGTTCGGCCAGCAGGGCGGCCTGATAACCGCTCCCCGTCCCCACCTCGAGGATCTTGTCTCCCTCTCGCGGGTCGAGCCTCTCCGTCATGATGAGCACCATGTGCGGCGCGCTTATCGTCTGCCCGTAGCCTATGGGCAGGGGGATATCCTGATAGGCTCTCGCGGCGAGGCGCGGAGGGACGAAGAGCTCTCTCGGGACTTTGAGGAAGGCTCTCGCGATCCTCTCGCTCTTAACCACGCCCTCTCGCTTGAGCCTCTCCAAGAGCTCTCTCTTCTCTCTCTCCAGGCTCTCGCGCCTCAAACGGCCGCCCTCTAGCTCCTCTCAGTCTCGAATTAAATGTTAGGGGTGTCGCGAATCGAGCGGGGAGACCTCGGCCGTGTTCGTGGTGGAAGTCGTACGAGCGAGGGGCCACCCCAATATCAGAGCGGAGCACGAGGGGACTTTAGAGATCACTCGCGATGAGGACCTCACTCCTCGAGGCGACTGCATTATTGGGGTCTCGGCCGATAAAGCGGCGAGAGACCTGAGCCCGAGGCTCAAGGGGCTTCTGAGGGAGGGGAGGCCTCTGCTCGTGGTCTTAGCCGCGGGAGGATTCGTCGATTTCCTCGAGTGCTCGGGCTCCCCGGAGCTCGAGCTCAGCGACCCCGAGAGGATTGTAGTGAGGAGAAGCGGTTACATCGAGCCCTCAACTCTGTGCGTGAGGGCTAGCAAAGCTGCTCGCGACATCGATAGGAGGCTCGTGGCCTCGCTCAGATCGGGCTCCCCTCTCCTCGTCCTGCTCGCCTCCCCCGCTTACTCTCAAGTCTAGCCTGGCAACGACGAGCGCGGGGGAATACTCGAGCACTCTCCTCGCCGATACGAGCTCCAGCCCCCGTCTCCCCCCGAGCAGGTCGACCGCCCGCCCGGCCCTCAAGTAGTAGTCGTCCGTGAGCACGTAGGCGTGGATCGCGGCTCCGGGCTTAGCCAGCTCGAGAGCAACATCGAGGAAGCTGAGAGAGGCCGTAGGGTGATTCATTATTATTCTATCGAATTTGACTTCTCTCAATATGCTCGGCAGAGACCTCGCATCGGCTCTCAGCACCACGATCTTGCCGATCAACTTCTTCCTATTGAGGAGTACGCCCTCTATGAGGAGCTCCACCGCCGCTCGATTCACGTCATTACAGAAGACCTCGGCCCTCTTAGTCGCGGCTATGTGCAAACAGAAGCCCCCCGTACCGGCGAACATGTCGAGAACGGTCTCCCCATCGGAGACGACGGACGCTATCCTGTGGTGCTCCTCGGCCAGCCTCGGGTTGTAGTACGCTCGAGCTATATCGACGGACAGCGCTATGCCATATTCCCTCGCGATGGTCTTCGTCTTCTTCTCGCCGTACAAGTGAACGAGCTTGGCCACCCTCTCCTCGCCCTCGGTCCCCAGCTTCGCGAAGACCGCTCTCACGCCGGGCAGAGACTTGGCCAGGATCTCGGCGGTCTTCGCGAGCCTCTCGAGCTCCTCCTCGCTCTTCGCGTTGATCACTACGATGTCTCCTATCCTGGAGTGGGAGAGCCTGAGCTCTCCGCCCGCCTCGACGACGAGCCTCTCGAGCTCCTCCCGCGTCGGCGTCGAGATTCTGGCCTCGAAGCTCGAGAGACACTCCTCGACTCCCCGAGCTCTCTCCCCCAACTCCTCGGCCAGCGCCGCTAGAGCTTCCCTCGAGCTCTTAACCGGTATGAAGACGCGCTCCCCCTCTTTCCTTAGCTTCAGGCCATACGCTAGGAGCCCTCTGGCGGCCAGCGCAGACCTAGCGGCCTCGGCCAAGCGCTTATCGACGGATACGCACGGGCTCTCCACGGCGGAGGCTCACACGTTTTTCAGCTCGGGCTTTCAGCCTATTAGCGTGACAGCGGCGCGGGAGGTCGAGAATTTGTCGAGAGAGGTGGTCATCTTCGTTAAGAGCGAGAGCGCCGAGGCGCTTGCCGCGGCGAGGAGCGTGGCCTCGGCCATAGCCGACGCGGGGGGAGTCCCGGCGCTGGCCGAGGAGTCGGGGCTCGATCCTTCCTCAGCTCTCTCGATAACTAGGAGGGCGTCGCTGAGGGACAAGAGCGTCGAAAAGGTGGTGGTCGTCGGCGGCGACGGCACGTTCCTGCGAGCGGCCAGAATCTTAGCGGGGGATCCCCACGTAATGCTCGTGTGCGCCGGCGGGAGATGCTTCCACCACGACGTCTCGGCTCGGGAGGCCGCGAGGTTCGCTGTCGACTTCGTGCGCGGGAGGTACGCGCTCCAACGCTACCCAATAATGTTGGTCGAGGCAGAGGGGACGGAGCCCGCCACGTTCCTCAATGACGCTCTGATAGCGGGGGACCACCTCAAGGTCGTGAGGCTCTCGCTCGCGATCGGGCGCTCCAGGCCTCTAGAGCTGCACGGGGACGGAGTCATCGTCTCGACTGCCCCGGGCTCGACGGCCTACAGCTTGAGCGCCGGGGGCCCTGTCGTCTCTACTTCGACTTGGAGCATCGTAGTCACGCCGCTCAACGCCATACAGCTGAGCGCGAGGCCTATCGTTTTGGACATCATGACGGGGATATCTGCTAGAGTCCTCGAGGAGAGCCGATGCGAGCCGAGGCTCATAGTGGATGGCGAGGAGCGCTCCAAGCTGAGGAGAGGAGCCCGAGCGCTCTTTAGATTCAGCGGGAGAGCGCTCAGCGTGGCGAGGTTCAAGCGCGTTGACGTCTATTCGAGGCTCTTCGGTCAGCGATAGGGAGCGCTCTAAGGTCTTCGTGCTCGACGCTGCGGCTCTCTTCGCCGGCCTTCAGCTCTTTCTCCCCGGATGCTCCTACACGGTCCCGGAGGTCGTCGAGGAGGTGAAAGACGCGGAGAGCAGGGAGAAGCTCGAGAGGTCCCTGGAGGCCGGTAAGCTCATCGTTGTCTCTCCATCTTCGCGAGTCGAGGCTCGAGCCCCTCTGTCGTCTGCCGACGTCGCTCTCCTGAGCCTGGCCCTGGAGCTGTCCTCGAGGGGTGCCAGCGTCGTGGTGGTCACGGACGACTACGCTCTGCAGCTCGCGGTCAAAGAGGCTGGGCTGACCTACATGCCTATCAAGACTCTAGGCGTGGACAGGAGCCCCAAGAGAGTCGGGGGGGGCCGGCGCTAGGGCTTAACCTTGTACAGGAAGACCGCCACGAAGGCCGCGTCCGTCGACGTCTCGTATATGCAGTCAACGAAGACCTTCTCCAGCTCGAAGTGCTCTAGGGGCTCGGCGCTCAGCGCGATCGGCTGCCCGGTGTACAGCGAGCTCCAGTCGATGAATTGGTGAACGCCCGTCAGATTAGCGCAGCCTCCCGTGTACTTCTGGCCCAGCTCGCTCACGCCGTTGATGAGCAGCCTGTAGAGCAAAACGCTCCTGACGGTCTCGTTCTCCCACGCCGGGACGGCGACGTAGGCCTGTCCCCCGCCCTGCGTCGGGACAGGCCTCGCCGTGAAGTACGGTGCGAACTCGTTGGTGCCCAGCCTCCCGGCGATCCTCAGCATCCACACGCTCTTTGGCACGTCGCCCATTCCGACCGTGGCCGTGCCGAGCGATATGACGGGGCCCGTTAATCTGATCTCCCCGTAGGAGGAGCTCCTGAGCACCTCGAAGAATAGGAGGTACGTGTTGTTCGGCGGAGCCCTGAAGTCGTCGAATATGATGTCCACCGCCTCCTTCTCGTCGGAGGCAGTCAGGGCTCTCGCTAGCAGCTCTATCTGCGTGCCGTTAAAGGTAGAGCCATCGGCCACGGAAGCTCTCTGACCGTACACCGAAATCCAGTAGCCGTAGTCCCACCAGGCCACGACGACGCTGCCGGGATCCGTGTTCTCCCTAACGTAGTCGAGAGCGTAGAGCCAGGCCTTGTTCTCGACCGTGAGCCCGGCGCCGCCGGCTCGAATGAGAGGCACCGTGCTCGACGCAGTGGCGTAGGCTGTCTTGGCATGAATGGCAAGCAGAGCCGCAAGCACCATGAGGACAAGCCCGATGCCGGCGGCTGCCAGAGAGTCGGGCTCCCTTGAGGAGAGCACCCTGGAGGTCAGAGGCGAGAGCAGGCCGAGGGCCGCTCCGGCGCTAGCCGAGAGCACCGTGGCGACGGTCTGCATTAGGTAGGCGGACCTGAACGCCAGGAAGAGCATGACGACGGTTGGGACCAAGAGCGTCAGGAGCTCGGGCCTCCTCCTACACGCGAACACGCCGTAAAGCAGGAAGACCGACGAGAGGAGCCAGGCCCCCCCGACTTCTCTGAAAACATAGTTGTAGGGGAGGGTTCTGTGCTCGGCCACCGAGGCCGAGAGAGGGTCGCCGGGCCCAGCCAGCCCAGCTAGGTAGAGCATTCTACCGCTGATGTGCACGTAGCCCTTGAGCACTCCGAGGAGGGCCGCGAGGAGGAGAGCTGCGAGGAGAGCCGCGTAGACGAGCTTGACGGTCCTCGACTCAGCACTCTTGAGGACTCTCCCGAGACCCGAGTAGAACGCGGGCGCGAGCGAGGAGACGAGCATCAGACCGACGGGCCCTCTCAGCTCATCGCGCGGGAAGAGAGCCGGAGAGGAGAGAGAGACGATGGCAGCAGAGGCGGCGAAAGCTATGGAGAGTCTCGAGATCCGGCGATCTGGCTCTCCCACGAGGGGGTAGAAGACGAAGATGGCGGCGGCCACGAGCTGAAAGGCCTGCCAGCCCCCCCAGCTCCAGGCGATCAATCCGCAGAGGACTCCAGCCCCGACAGCTCTCGTCAGGCTACGGCGTCTAAGCGCCTCGAGGAGCATATACAGATAGGCCAAGATGAGTGGCGCAGCGAACCCCGTCTTCTCGGCGAACCCGGAGATGGTCCTCTCGAGCGCCCCGGGAGTTACGGCTAGGAAGAACGCCGCGGCGATGCCGGCTAACTCTCCGGCCGCCGCTCTCGCGAGGAGGTAGCCCACCGGTATCGCCGCCGCTCCGGAGAGAACGGGGATCAAAGCGACGAGCTGTTTGAGAGAGAGCCCCAGAACTTGCGCGAGGGGGTAGAGAGAGGCCGCTACGATGGACATCAGCGGGTACTCGCCGTGGTAGAGGTCCCTCCCCCAAGGATACCAAAACACGTGTGTGGCGGGATTATCGGGCGTCAGCTCGCGCAGCGAGGCTATCCCGTGCTCGACGAGGTATTGAGCTATCCAATAGGCCAAGTAGGGGTCGGCCTCGTGCAGGTCGAGGCCGTGCTTGAGCGCCGGGATGAGGCGGAGATACGCGCCAACCATCGTCGCGAGAGTCACCGCCGCGATCGCGAGATGCTTGCTCCTCGCGCTCAGCCACGTCGAGCTTCTGCCCGCTCGGCGCCCGCGCTTGAGTCTGGCTGCTCGACTCCTCGACAAACTCGCTCCTCCGCTGACCGGCCGCGTCTACGATGGCGTCTCTCGCCTTATAACCTGTTCGAGGCTCAGTGCCCGAGGCGGGATCCCGGCTTGTCGGACGCCGTCGAGGCAGAGATCTGCGAGACGCTGTACTCTTCTCTCCGAGCCGAGGCCAAGGTCTCTTACTACGTGGAGAGGCTCTCTAGCGCCTACTCGCTTCTGCTCAGCAGACTCTCGGTGTCCTCCGGGAGACCGAGCGAAGATTTGGTGGCGTCCAGAGAGCTCCTGGAAGACACGCTCGCTAGGCTCAAGATAGTGGCATCGAACCTCAGACGCTACAGGCTCACGCTTAGCCCGTACATACTCAAAGAGGCTGTAGATTTGATGGAGAGGGCGAAGCTCGAGCTCGACGCGAGAAGGGCTCTGCCATCCGTGAAGAGCTGGATCTCGATAGCGCTCGAGGACGTAAAGCTCGAGCTCTGGAGCTTATATAGGGGCGCGACCGAAGGCTAAGCCCCTTCTCAAGGGGCAACCGCTCGGGAGCTTAGAGCAGAGCTCGACCTCGTACTTGGTCAGGTACCTAGATAATACGGCGCAGTAGGCGACGTAGCCGCGCGACAACTCGAGGACTCTTATCTCCGGGCAAGAGCTCGAGGGCTTGAACGGCACGTAGTGCACGTATTCGAGGAGCCTGCGGACGTCCGCTCTGGCGCGCTCGGAGAAGCTAGACACGTCGAGCTTGCCCTCGGCGTAATACGAGCAGCTCGTGAAGGCCGAAGAGCTGCCGCAGATCTCGCGCTTCACCACGTCGGCCGACGGCTCACCGAGCTTAGGCGAGTGGCATAGACCGCTTCGGTAGAGCGGACAGGGCAAGATCGCCTCCACCCCCGGGACAGCGTAGCCCCTCCAGTTTATTTTACCCGCCGCTCACAGTAGAGACCGCGAGGTGCGCTTCGGTGAGCCAGGACCGATCGACGCAGCTCGTGGAGGAGCGCGAAAAGCTCACGCCGGCTCAGAGGTGGGTCCAACGCATGTTGAAGTCGGCCAAACAATACCACAAGCTCTGCCCCTACTTCGACAAGAAGACCGTTCTCTGCTTCATTAAGCTGGGAGCTAAGTGCGATCGCGACGGGAAGTTCGAGTCCTGCCAAGTCTTCGTTGAGTTCCTCGAGCGAAAGTATGAGGAGTACTCGAGCCGCGGCAGAGTCCCCCCGATGGACTTCCTCGACATCACGGTGTGAGCTCCGCGGCTGCGATGTCCCGGGCTCGCCTGAGCCCTAGCGAGGGGACGCGCTTCTGACTCAACTCGAGCGGGAGATTGAGTGCGTGATAGAGCAAGCAAGCCGCCCCGGCCGCTCGCAGAGCCGGCGACGTCGATGAAGAGGCCAGGGCCGCGTAGAGCGGAGCCAACGCGTAGGGGGCCAGCGCTATCATCAGGTAATCGAGTCTGGCTTTACCCCTCAGCTCGATCACGCTCCCGTGCGCGGAGAACTCACTCAATACGACGGCGAGCCCCACGAGACTGGCGCTCAGCTTGGCCTCATAGCCTAGAACTAGCGCCGCGGCGTAATGCAGCAGCTCGTGAAGTAGGACGGAAGCCGCCACCACGAGTGAGAATTCTAGAGCGCTCCGCCAGAGGGCCTCCAAGGGTCATCCGAGGTGTGGGAGGTCTGATGACTTAAAACCGTATCGACGGAAGTTTCGCGGACCTGCGAAATCCGCTCACGCGGGCTTCGTGTCGATAGAGCGCCGAGAGCTCGTGGGGGCACTTGCTCGCCTAAGTCACTCGGCTCTCCCCGTCACGATAGGCTTCACGAGCTCGTACCTCCCATCGCGATGCTGGCGGACCAGCCCTCTCGAGACGAGCTTGTGGAGGACTTTCCTGATCTTCTCCTCGCTCGCTATGGCCTCGAGAAAGGAGTGTATATCGCGCACCGTCGCGGCGCCGCCTAGCTCATTGATTATGTCGATCAGTATAGTCTCGAGCTCGAGCTCGTTCGGCGCGAGCACCACGGTGACTTCTCCGTCGTCGTAGACCTTCTTCAATTTCCCGTACACTTGGGCTCTCTTGGCTCGAGCTCTCAACGTCTATACCCAACAATGAATGGCGTCTGAGAAAAGTTTTTAAGGGGGCACGCGCGCCTCGCGCGCGACATCGGCGACCGCCTCTGCCTCGCGCGTCGCGCCGCGCTTATTTCCCCCGGATCCTCGCCTTACCCGGTGGTCCTCCTCTTTGAGCCACAGACCCCCCCGCCTCCTGAGCGTCCTGGATCTCGAGCCCTCCGAGATGCTCGAAGTGGTAGAGCTCGGGCTGCACTTCAAGAGGCTATACTATGAGGGCAGAAGGACCGTCGGAGTCCTCGAGGGCAAGAGCATAGCGCTTCTATTCGAGAGGCCGAGCACCAGGACGAGAGTGAGCTTCGAGCTCGCGGTGAGACAGCTCGGCGGCCACCCCATAGTGCTCTATTCGAGCGAGCTTCAGCTTGCCCGCGGCGAGACCGTCGCCGACACGGCCAGGACTCTATCGAGGTACGTTGATGGGATCGTGGCGAGAGTCTCTAAGCATCAACACTTGGTGGAACTCGCGGACAACGCCTCCGTCCCCGTGATAAATGCGCTGAGCGATAGAGAGCACCCGGTCCAAGCCCTCGGGGATCTCATGACGGTGAGAGAGAAGCTCGGCAGGTTGACCGGCGTCTCGCTGGCGCTCGTGGGAGACGGTAGGAGCAACGTCTTCGTGAGCCTCCTGCTCGCCGGCGCTGCTCTAGGCCTCGACTTGAGGCTCGCGTCTCCGAGGCCCCTTTGGCCGAGCGAGGACGTGATCTCGAGAGCTGAAGAGCTGGCGAGGTCCTCGGGAGCCTCGGTCAGACTATTCGAAGACCCCAAAGAAGCCGTGACCGGAGCCGACGTAGTCTACACCGACGTTTGGGTGAGCATGGGCTGCGAGCCGGAGCGAGAATGGAGGGTCAAGCTGTTAGAGCCCTATCGCGTCGACGCGAAGCTCATGAGGTCGGCCTCGCCAGCGGCGATCTTCATGCACTGCCTCCCAGCCAAGAGGGGCGAGGAGGTGACAGACGAGGTCTTGGACGGACCCTCGAGCGTTGTATGGGACCAAGCCGAGAACAGGCTGCACATCCAGAAGGGGCTGCTGTACTACTTGTACAGGAGGGTTATTTGAGCCCGAGCAGCCTCTCGATAGCGCCGAGGCGCACCTCGGCGATGGCCGCCGGATACTTTATGTCGAGCTCGGTCAGAAGCCCCGGGTCGACCTCGCCCACCGCCCCAACGAGCTCGCCCCGAACGAAGACGTCTGCAGCTCTTCCCTCGGTCAGCAGCCCCCCTCCGCTCCTCCTCTTAGTGGAGGGCTCTAGGCCCAGGCCTCTGAGAATGGAGAAGAGGGGGCCCTGGGCATCCTCGAAGCTCACGCTGTGATCCATCACCGCGAGGCCGAGACTCCTATCGATCTCGACCGCGCCGTCCTCGGCCACGTAGGCCACGTCACCCACCTCGAAGAGCTTGAGGGGCAGAGGATTCCTCTGATTTTCTCTCAGGCTCAGGAGGAGCGACGGGATGATCGAAGGCCTCACGGAGTCCATGTCCTCGACGACTGGGTTGACCAGCTCTAATATATTGGCTGCTCCGCGAATCAGCGAGAGGGAGAGCTTAGAGAGTCTCGAGGGTACTAGGACGAACGTTCTCAGCTCCAGGAAGCCCAGGCCCACGGCCAGGAGAGAGAGCCTCCTCGAGAGCTCGAGGCTCTTCAACCTCCTCGGCTTCGCTCGAGCCCTCGGCGGCTCGGCCGGTAGCTCGTCGTACCCGTATGCTATAGCCACGTCCTCCACTAGGTCGACGGGGTGGAGTATATCGATTCTGTGCTCCGGATAGATGGCAATCACTTCGTCTCCTCTCGCCTCGGCCCCCCACCTCATGACCTCGAGGAGCTCAGCTATCTTGGGGGCCTCGAGCCTAAGGCCTAGCTTCCTACTCACGTATGACGACTCGACCTTCATGGTACCTCGCGAGAGCTCGGGGAGCCGGGGGGCCGGGGAACCGGTCTTGACCTCGACGAGCCCTATTCTCGTCCCTCTCTCCTCCGAGAGGACGCTGAGGAGGAGATCGAGCGTCTTCGAGACAGCGCGCCAACTCGTGCCTGTGACATCGACGAAGAGCCCCTTGGAGCCGGGCTCGAGCCTCGTCAGCTCCGAGTTTATCACTGGAGGCAGGCTTATCACCTCGCCGTCCACCAGGATGGCCGGATGGTATCTCCCGCTTCGAAGGCTGATGGTCCCGTACTTCGCCCCCTGCTCGGTGCTCCGCAGCACCTCTTCGATCTTCAACCTCTCGGAGCTCCCCAGAGGCGTCATCTCGACTTCGCGTATGTCGACCTCCGCGTAGAGCACCTCTCCTCTGGGTAGCTTCTCGAGCGCGTGGAGCCCTATCGCCACCTTCCTCCTCCCCCTCCCCACCGTCGCGTGGAGTTTTTCCTGGAACTGTATCAATTCGACGAGTTTGCCCTCGTCGAGCTCGTAGCCCTCGAGAATTCCGACGGCTATGTAGGGCCTGGAGGAGGGGGCCTCCGACCGCAGGGAGAAGCCGCTGCCTGCGACCCGCAGCTTTGGGAGCCCCCTCTCAGCGCCCGCGACGCCCTTGAGGGCTCTGGCCAAGCCCTCGGGGGCCAGGAGGTCCGGCCTGTCCGAGGTCACTTCGACGACCAGTCTGTCGGCCCTCGGGTCGACCTCCTCGACCTCGCACTTGAGGCGAGCAAGTATCTCGGTCAACTCCAGCGGCTTCGCGGCTTCTCCGGTCAGCTCGTCGAGCCTAGAAATCCTGAAAGCGACGACGGGCACGTCACGTCGCCCTCGCTAATTGCCTGAGCCTGCACTTAGCGCTCAGCTCCCTCACCTTGGAGGCATCTCTCGAGTACAGGAGCCTTATGTCGTCGACTCCGAAAAAGCTCATAGCCAATCTATCGAGCCCCATCCCCCACGCCCCCACTTCCCCCTCGAAACCGGCAATCTCCAAGACCTCCGGCCTGAACATGCCGGCCCCGAAGACCTCGACCCATCCTCTGCCATCGATCCAGACGTAGCCTTCGACGCTCGGCTCGGTGAAGGGGAAATAGGCCGGTCTGAACTTGACTCTCTCGAAGCCGAGCCTCTCGAAGAGCTCTCTCAACGTTCCGAGCAACACGGAGAAGCTCATCCCCTCCTCGCCGATTATCCCATCGAGCTGGTGGAACTCGGGGAGCCTCTTCGGGTCTATCTTCTCTGGCCTGAAGACCTTGCCTATCGAGAAGACCCTGAAGGGCGGCTCGAGCCCCGATATGAGAGCCCTGATCGTGGAGCTAGTCATCTGAGTCCTGAGCACGAGCCTAGACGCGATCTCCTCGCTCCACTCCACCATCCACCCCGTGCTGCCGCAGGACCCCCCGCGCTCGTGCACCGCCCTGACTCTCTCGACGAGCTCGCGGCTCGACCCAATGATCTTCCCCACTCTGTGCTTCAGCCAGAACGTGTCGTGTATCTCGCGCGAGGGGTGGTCCTGAGCCTGGAAGAGCACATCGAAATTCCAGAACTCTTGCTCGACGAAGGGCCCCGCCACCTCGGTGAAGCCCATCTCGAAGAGCACGCTCCTGACGTACTCGACGAACTCGCTCATCGGGTGCGGCTCGCCAGGCCACAGGCGAGGAGGCTCCGCCTCTACGTTATAGGCCTTGAGCTCGGCCGCTCTCCATCTCCCCGTGACGAGGTCCTCCGACGTGAGCCTCGTCAGCGCGGGCCTCGTCGTCTCCAGCGCTCTTCTTGCTGCCGAGACTTCGGCGACCACTCTCCTCCGTCGCCTGAGGACTCTCTTGACCAGCCTCCTCTCCTCGAGCTCTTTGAGGACCTCCTCGTCTCTCGCCCTTTCTCCTCGAGCCGCGGAGATCAGAGCGGCGCGGAGCCTGAAGACCCTCTCCGCGGCCCCCTCAACGAGTCTCAGCTCCCTCCCCTCGAGCGAGACCAGCCCTCTGCGCCTGGCCTCGCCTATTGCCACGGAGGCCTCCTCGCCCAAGATCCTCGAGGCCTCGGCCGCATCGAGTGATCCGCCGGTTCTCGAGAGCAACTCGACGAGCCTCTCCTCGGGGAGACCTCGTTCGAGAGCCTCAGCTCCCAGCCTCGTTACCTCGACCTTCTCCTCGATCACGAGCTCTTCGCGGACGAGCCCCCTCAGCTTGAGGAGCTCGACCACGCTGGCGAGAGTCGAGGGGGGGAGCCCCGAGGTCTCCGAGAGCTCATCGAGCCAAGCCGAGCCCCCGCTCGAGAGGAGAGCCGACAGAACCCTCCTCTCGCTGTCGCTGAGAGGAGCCTCGCTCAATCGAGCTCGTCCCCGCTGTGGAGAGGCCTCGGGCCGTTTTCTCTTTGATGGTCTCGGCGCCCCTCTAGGGGCGCGCTACTCGAAGACGGACTCCGCCGCCTCGATCGCTGCCGCGTAATCTCTACGAGAGATGAGCCCCTCGTCGACGAGCCCCCTGGCCAAGGCCGAGATGGCGAGGATCACGTGGCTCCTCGAGGCGGTGAAGCCCATGTGACCCACCCGGATGACCCTCCCCCTGAGGGGCCCCACTCCCCCTCCCAGCATGATCCCGCACTTCCTCCACACCTTGAGCCTGAGAGCCTCGGAGTTCACACTCTCCGGAGCCAGGAGAGCCGTCACGGTCGGGCTCGCGTCCTCTTCGGAAGACGGATAGGGCTCGAGCCCCAAGGCCTCGGCGGCCCTCCAGCAAGCCCTCTTCGCGAGCTCGTGCCTAGCGAAGACGTTGGTCGGGCCTTCTCTGAAGAAGGCGTCCAGCGACGCGTTGAGGGCGTAGACCATGCTGTCGCTCAGTGTGTGGGGAGGCATCTCGGCGGCGCCTCTGGCGTAGCTCCTCCAGAGGGCCAGGTTGAGGTAGAAGCCGCCGGGCCTCCTCTTCTCAATCGCCTCCCACGCCTTCTCGTTGATCGCCATGATCGTGAGGCCGCTCGGCAGATTCAGGGCCTTCTGGCTCCCCACGATCAGTACGTCGATGTTCCAAGCCGAGGCCTCGATTCTGGCCCCCCCGGCGCTCGAGACGCAATCCACGACCAGAACAGCTCCGCTTCTCGAGGCGATTCTGCCTAGTTCTTCGAGCCCGTTGAGGACGCCCGTGGGAGTCTCGCAGTGGACTGCGTATACGACCCTCGCGTCGGGGTTCGAGTCCAAGGCCTCGGCCACCTTTGAGGCGTCGAGCCTCCTCCTCCAGTCGAGCCTCACCTCGACGGGGATGGCTCCGTGAGCTCTAACTAACTCAGCGAAGCCTTCGCCGAAGACGCCGTTGGACACGATTATAGCCTTCTGCCCTCGGTCGAGAAGGCTAACTACCGACGCCTCGAGGCCCAACATGGCCTCGCCCATCATGATTAAGACGTCGTGTTCTAGAGCGCCCAGCAGGGCCGCGAGCTTCCTCGAGGCTTGCTCGTACTCCTGCCTGAAGTCTGGGTCGAGGTCCGGGTTCGTTGTTTTCCTGGCCAGAGCCAGCCTGATCTCGTCGGGTATTTCGGTAGGTCCGGGGGAGAGGACGAATTTATCCGTGTAGACCTTCAAATCGGCCACGCTCGGCTTTTAACCAAGAACTCCACGGAAAAAATTATGGCCCCGCCTCTCTCACGCTCGCGGACGATGCCGCTTGGCAGATGAAGATGGACGCGAGACGGTAGGGCGGGGCACACTAGGACTCGCCAGCTCCAGCGCCAGCTCGAGCAGTCTGCGAGCGTTATCGAGCCTGGAGCCGCGCGCGATCAGAGTCAAAGCCACCCGAGTCGCTAGGCGAAGATCCCTCGCGAGCAGCGACAGCACGCGCTCGTGCTCGTCGAAGTCGAGGAGCTCGGGGAGACCGCTCGAGCCCAGCGCCGAGATTATAGAGTCCACGAGGCCCTCGTTGGCCGGGTCGTGCACGATCTCGGCAAGAGGCCTCGACAGCCTGAGCCTCCTCGCCTCATCGCTCAGCGCTAGCCTGAGCTCACGCAGAGCCTCCTCGCAGCTGGCTCCCTTGACTCTCTCGGCCACGAGAGAGGCCGAGTAGAGGCCTCCGCCCGTTAGAGGCTTGACGAGACCCCCGGCGTCTCCCACGACGGTGACTCTCCCGGCCCACAGTCTGCGAAGCGGAGGACCTCGGAGGACCACGCCTCCGAAGAGGTTGAGGAAAGACCTCACCTTAGCCCCGACCGCCGCCTTCACCGCCGCCTCGAGCCTTCGGCGACCCCCTCTCCAGCTCTCGGAGGCCAGGCCTACTAGAGCTCTCCTGCCGCCGAGCGGCGCGAACCACGAGAAGAAGCCGCGCGCTATAGAGTGATCAACGAGGACCAGGACCTCGCTCCCGTCGAGAGGAGGCTCCTCGAGCTCGACCACGGCGTTGAGGCCGGGCAGACCGCTTCGGACCCTCTCCCAGAGGAGAGGCGAGAGCTCCGACCTAGCCCCGAAGGCCAGGACCACGTGGTCAAACCTCTCGACCCCTCCCTCGACCACGACCTCTCCCTTCTCGCCGAACCTCTCGACCCTGACGCCCAACCTCACGTCGGCCCCCGCTCTCTCGGCACGCTCGAGCAGGACCTCCTCGAGACAGACTCTCTCGAGCGAGACGAGGAGGGGAGATCCTCTAAGCCTCAGCTCTCCCCCCAAGCGCGTCACTACGCGGAGAGAGCGGTGCTCGGCCTCGACGCACTCGATCGGCTCTCCGAGAGACGAGAAGACGCGCGTCGATACTATGCCGGCGCAGTGCCTAGGCGGGCCTACCCTCGAGTGCTCCTCGAACACGACTACATCGCAGTTCGACGACGCGAGGCTCTCGGCTAGCAAGAGACCCCAGGGCCCAGCGCCCACCACGGCGACGCGGCTCAAGGCCTTGCTACTCGGCGGGGAACTCACGCTAATTAAAGCGCGCTCATCGATCGATCAGCGGTGTCTCGAGTGGTCTGCTCCGCCCGGACGCGGAGAGCGGAGCGGAGCCCTCCGAGGGCCCTCACGATAGCTGGAAGCGATTCGGGCGGAGGAGCGGGAATTCAGGCCGACCTCAAGACGTTCGCCGCTCTAGGAGTGCACGGCATGAGCGCCATCACGAGCATCACTGCTCAGAATACGCTCGAGGTGCGCGGGATATACGACGTGAGCCCGGAGATGGTGGCTCTCCAGATAGACGCAGTGGCTCAGGACATAGGAGTCGACGCCGCTAAGACGGGCATGCTGAGCAACTCCGCCATAGTCTCCGTCGTCGCTAAGAAGGTGAGCGAGTACGGCTTCCCCCTCGTTGTCGACCCCGTTATGATAGCCAAGAGCGGGGCGAGGCTCTTGAGGGAGGACGCCGTGGAGGCTCTCACGAGAGAGCTCCTTCCTCTCGCTACGGTCGTGACGCCCAATAGAATGGAGGCCGAGGCCCTCTCGGGCATAGAGATAAGGAGCCTAGACGATGCCGTTCGAGCGGCGAAGAAGATAATCGAGGAGCTGCGCCCCCGCATCGTCGTGATCAAGGGGGGACATTTAGCCGGCGAGGAGAGCATCGACGTGGTCCACGACGGAGCGAGCGCCAGGATCTTGAGAGCGCCGAGAATCCCCGAAGAGGAGGCCTGCACTCACGGGACCGGCTGCAGCTTCAGCGCCGCCATCGCCGCCTATATCGCGTTGGGCCTAGACCCCATCGAGGCGATCGCGAAGGCCAAGGAATTCATCACTGGGGCGATAAAATACAGCTACAGGGTTGGTGGAGGGCACTGCCCGGTCAATCCGATGTACTTCGTCGTTATGGACGCCGAGAAACACAGGATAGCTCGCTCACTCACCGAGGCGGTGAGAAGGCTCAACGAGAAGCTAGACGTGGTGGTCGGGCACGTGCCCGAGTCCAAGATCAGGATCGCGGCCTGCCTCCCCCCGTGGTACGTGAGAGGAATCGACGAGGTGGCCTCGATCCCCGGTGGCCTAGCGCTCGTGGGGAGCGAGCTGCGGGCGGCGTCTCCTCCCGTCTTCGGGGCCTCGGGGGACAGAGCGGCTTCTCTCCTACTCGAGGCGACGAGAGCGGGCTGGCCCCACAGAGCGGCCCTGGCCGTGGCGTTCTCGAGAGAACTCGTCGAGGCCGCCGAGAAGAGGGGGCTGATCGTTTACGTCCACGACTGGAGAGGCAAAAAGGAGCCGGAGGAGCTCGAGGCCAGAGCGGCCGAGCTCGTTAGGAACGCTTCGGCCGATCCGACGAGCCGGGTCCCGGACGTGATCGCGGAGACTGGGAGCTTCGGGCGAGAGGACCTGATCTACTTCTTCGGGACCTCGGTAGATGAGGCCGTTTCCAGGTTCCTGAGGGTCGCGGCGTGAGCTCCTCGAGGCCCGGGTGCGTCGTGCTGGAGTACTGCGGTCACTCTTGCTTCTACGTAGAGGTGGGAGACCTCAGAATATGCTTGGACCCTCACGACGGCGAGAGCGTGGGGCTCGGAAGGCCCAGCAAGCCGGCGGACCTCGTGCTCGTGACACACAAGCACTTCGACCACGACGCGGTCTCCATCGTCTCTAAGCCGGACTCCCTCGTGTTGGTCGAGCTGGAGGGGTTCAGAAGGCTCAAGCTGCGAGAAGTGGAAGTAGAGATCGAGGGCTTCAGGGCCCCTCACGATAGAGTAGGAGGAAGGAGGAGAGGACTGACCTCCCTCTACAAACTCAGAGTCAACGGAGTCACGCTGATCCACGCCGGCGACATCGGGGCCCCGCTTTCCCCAGATCTGATTGAGAAGCTCTCCGGTCCCAGGCCGGATTTTCTCATGGTTCCCGTCGGGGGCTTCTTCACCATCGAGCCCTACGAGGCCTGGGAGCTAGCCGAGCTCGTGAAGCCGGTCTACGTGGTCCCCATGCACTATTGGGTCCCGGGCTCCATGCTCCCGCTCTACCCCGTCTACGACTTCTTCCTCTCGGCCAAGACCGGGAGGATAGAGCTCGACGGTTCCTCCTTCTTCTATTGCAGAGGACAGGGAGAGCCGGCGGAGAAGACCAGAATCCTCTACTTCTCCTCAATGGCCACGGAACCGCGCTCTCCGCGCCCCGCGTCGGGAGAGCCCAGATATTGAAAGTCAGACTCGTCGGAGCCTCGGGAGGAGGCGCGCCGCGATAGGGCGGAAATGGGGTCTCGACGATGCGAAGTCCGCCGCGCGAGGCGCGCGGAACGAATTCGAGGAGCAAAATGATTTAACGCTCGTGTTTGAGTGAGGATTGCTCCCGCGAACCCCCCGTAGCTCAGCGGGAGAGCGGCCGGCTGTAGTGAGAGGGCCTGGCTTGTTGGAGCGCCCCCGTGGGGCGCTCCGCGGAGACCGGCAGGTCCCGGGTTCAAATCCCGGCGGGGGGACCAACTCTTTTCCCCCCACCTTGAGCGTGAAGCTCCCATGAGATCCGCCATAGAGGCCGAGTCTCTGTGGAAGATATACTCGAGGGGGCGACGCCCCGTCGAGGCTCTCAGAGGCATCACGTTCAATATCGAGAGCGGGAGCATAACGGCTCTCCTCGGTCGCAACGGCGCGGGGAAGACGACGTTCCTCAGGATCGCCGCCACGCAGCTCCTGCCCACGCGAGGCACCGTGAGGGTTCTCGGGCACGACGTGGTCGACGAGGTTTGGAGAGTCAGAGAGCTCATCGCTATGGTGCCGCAGGACGCGAGGCCCCTAGGCTTCCCCTCTCCGCGCGAATACGTGAAGGCAGTTCAGGTAATGAGGGGAGAGAGCTTCGCCGAGGCCGAGAAGAGAGCGAGAGAGGTCCTAGAGGAGATGGAGGTCCCCAGGAGCCTATGGAATAGGTCGATATGGAGCCTGAGCGGAGGCATGATCAGGAGAGTCCTGCTGGCCGCGGTCCTAGCGTCAGACGCACCGGTTCTATTCCTAGACGAACCGAGCGTGGGCCTGGACCCTCTCTCCAGGAGAAGGCTCTGGAGCAAGATAACTAAGCTCAAAGAGGGCGGCAGAACCGTCGTGCTCACGACGCACTACGTCGAGGAGGCCGAAGCCCTCAGCGACAAGGTCGTGATGATACATAAGGGCTCTCTACTGGCCGAGGGCAGACCACTCGATTTGGTCTCATCGCTCGGGAGAAAGTACAAAGTCGAGGTGAGGTCCAAATGCGACGTGGAGGCCCTCAAGTCTTGGGGCGAGGTGCTGGGCTCCGAGCCGCCGATAGTTGTCTACGTGAATGGGGCTGCCGACGCCGCGGAGCTCGTTGAAGAGCTGAGCTCGAGAGGCTGCGCCGCCTCTATGTCGCCGGTAACCCTCGAGGACTTCTTCCTCTTATCAACGAGGAGCTGAGGCGGTGAGGCTCGATGTCGCGCCTCAGAGAGTTGAGGAGGCAGGCGAGAGCCGCCCTCGCCCTGGGCTGGCTGAACGGCGTGGTGGCCGCCAGGAGGAACCCGCTCTGGGTGCTGAGCTATCTCGCTCCTCCGTTGAGCCTCCTCATGATGATTAAGATCTTCGCGGTGGAGGAGGCGCTGAACTACGCCCTCATCGGAGGGCTTTTGATGACCGCCGCCTCCAACGGCCTCGGCATCATGGGAGACGCCGTCTTCTACAAGAACACCGTTAAGCTCCAGGACATGCTAGTGGCCAGCCCCATGCGGCCTCTATCTTACGTGGCCGGCCTGGTTCTGAGCTCCCTCCTCTTCGCGATCCCGGGCTTCGCCATATTCGGGGCGCTCATGGTGAGTAGAGAGCTCGTCGGGCTCGAGAGCGCGCCGAGCGTCCTGTTCGCGACGTTGTTGGCCACGGCATCGCTGGCCTGCCTCGGCTTCACCCTGGCCACGTTCGTGAGAGAGGAGAGATTCGTTTGGCCCCTCTTGGGGATACTGACGTTCACTCTGACCATACTGCCGCCCGTATATTACCCGATCGATCGCCTGCCCTGGGCTCTGCGTCTAGCCTCGCTCCTCGTCCCAACGAGCAACGCAGCCGCTCTGATACACGTCGAGGTCGGCCTGGTGAGGCCGGAGGAGCTTCCCGTCGGCGAGGCGGCGGCCTGGCTCGTGGCACTCGTCGAGGCGGCTCTTCTGGCGGCCGCGGCCACGTACAGGAGCAGGTGGAGGGAAGCCTGAAGCTCCGTATCATCGTTGAGGATCTGAGTTGAGCAATTAATTTAAGACTCATCGAGCGCAGAGTCCTCGACTCTCGAGGGCGGCGGAATGCTCAAGGTCTTCAGGTTCTACGAGTATAGGGGCCTCGAGCTCGTCCGAGGCTACTTGCACTACGTCTGGGACAAAGACGGTAGGAGATACGTCGACGCTCACACCGGGCACGGCGTGGCCTTCCTCGGCCACAGCAATCCCAAGGTGGTGAGGGCTCTGGCTCAACAAATGAGTCAGATTATGACGGTCAGCCCCTCGTTCAAAGCTCCCATCGAGGACGAGACGATCGAGGTGCTCGATAAGATAGCCCCTCGCTCGTCTAACTGCGTCATCTTCCAGAACAGCGGGGCCGAGGCGGTCGAGGTGGCGCTCAAAATGGCGTGGGCCTTTACTGGCAGGAGGAGGCTCGTGGCCTTCACGGGCTCCTTCCACGGTAGAACGCTCGGAGCCCTGAGCGTGACGTGGGAGCCGAAATATAGAGCGGGCTTCCCCACGCTCGAGGACGTGACCTTCATCAAGTACAACTCGAGCCCGGAGGAGATCCGAGACGTCTTCCCCAGGGACGCCGCCGCCGTGATCGTAGAGCCGATCCAAGGCGAAGGAGGTCTAAGCGTGGGCAGTAGACCATTCCTCAAGAGCATCGAAGAAATGGCCAGAGAAACGGGGGCCCTCCTCATCGTCGACGAGATTCAGTGCGGCTTCGGGAGAGCAGGAGTCAATTGGGTCCACGAGGAGCTCGGGCTCAAACCCGACGTGGTCCTGGCGGGGAAGGCGATAGGAGGAGGATTCCCTGTCTCGCTGGTCTTCACGAGAGAGGACGTCGCTTCCTCGCTACTCGACGGTAGGCACGGCTCAACCTACGCCTCCAACCCCATGGCTCTCGCCGCCGTCAAGGCCAGCGTTGAGGTTTACCTGGAGGAGTCGGTCCCCGAGAAGGTCTCATCCGTATCGGGGAGGCTCTGGTCGAGGCTCGAGTCCAGAGTGCGGGGGCTCGGTCCGGTGAGGGGGCTGAGAGGTAGAGGGCTAATGGTGGGAGTCGAGCTGAGGTATCCGCCGGCCAAGGTCATGAGGTGTCTCCAAGAGAGGGGAGTGCTGAGCCTCAGAGCCGGAGCCTCGGTGCTCAGGCTGCTGCCGCCCTACACGATCGACGCCGAGACGGTGGACGAGGTTGTCGACAAAATCGCGGAGTGCGTTTGCGCGGAGCACGGCTGCTAAGATCTTGGTCGAGCTCCTATCGGTCTACAGCCCCACGGGCCACGAGGCCGAGGCCGTCTCGGTCTTCGTGGACCTGGCCAGAGGGCTGGGCCTCGACGCTTGGGTGGACGAGGCGGGTAACGGGCTCGCCGCGCCTCCGCTGGCGGAGAGGAGAGCCTCCGTGCTTCTCGCCGGACACATAGACACGATCGAGGGCTTTGTCGAGCCCAGAGAGGAGGGCGGAGAAGTATCGGGCAGGGGCGCCGTCGACGCGAAGGGCCCCCTCGCCTCGATGTTGACCGCTCTGGCCCTCCTCGCAGAGCGCGACCCCGCTCTCCCTGTAGCTGTCGCAGCTCTCGTTGACGAGGAGGGCGAGAGCAGAGGAGCGAGGAGCCTCGCCGAGAGGAGGAGGGTTCCGCCCTTCGTCGTGATAGGAGAGCCCACGGGGGCGACGAGGGTGGCGATAGGCTACAGAGGAGGAGCTAAGCTGCGAGTCTTCTGTGAGGGAGCGGGCGGGCACCCGGCCTCACCATGGGCGGGAGACTCCGCTCTCGATAAGCTCCTGGCCTTCGTCCTCAGGCTGCGGGAGCTGAGCGGGCGGAGCGCGAGAGAGGTGACTGCGGCCGTGACCGTGCTAGTGGCGGGGAGCGACCCGAGGGCTCTGCCCGAGACCGCGGAGTGCGTCGTCGACTTACGCGTTCCGCCCGGCTTCTCGGTCGAGGAGGCGGTCGCGAGAATCGAGAGCACGCTGGAGAGAGACTGCCGCTCGGGGCTCATCTCGATGGAGCGTCCCTTCTCCGTGAGACCTCAGGATCCGGTGCCGAGAAGCCTGGGGAGAGCTCTGCTGGAGCTGGGACTCAAGCCCGCTTACGCCCTAAAGGCTGGGACCAGCGACTTCAACGTCCTCGGCCCGCTGACCGAGAGCATAGCCGCCTACGGACCGGGCGACCCCTCTCTCGCTCACACGAGCCTAGAGAAAGTCTCGGTCGACGAGCTCGCCCTGGCTGTCGAGGTCTACCTAAGAGCGGTCTCTTACTTGCTCTCGAGCTATCGCCCGAGCAGAGCGGAGAAACTGGGCTGATGAGACGAGAGCCTCACCTCTTGATCTTCTCCTTCAAGAATCTAGCCAGCTCCCTCGACACGTCGACGCCGGTCACTCTCACGGTGTTTCTGTACTCGGGGACCCCGTTGACCTCGAGCAACATGTAGCCTCTCGCCGGGTCCTCGACGAAGTCCACCCCACCGAACTCGACGCCCAGGGCCTCGCACGCTTTCACTGTTAGGTCTTCGAGCTCCGGGTCGGCGGTCAGGGGAACAGCCTTCCCCCCTCTGGCTGTATTCGTGACCCAGTGATCGCTCACTCTGTAGATGCCAGCAACGACTCTGCCCCCCAAGCAGAACGTCCTTATGTCGCGTCCCGGCTTCGCTATGAACTCCTGCACGTACATGGCCTTGTAGTGCTCTCCCATGAGCAGTCTGTGCTCGACTATGCTCCTCAGCTCCTCGGGGTCCCTCGCCATGTGCACGAGCCTGCCCCAGCTCCCGCGCAGGGGCTTCACGACGATCGGGTAGCCCAGAGCATCGGCCGCTCTGAGCGCCGACCTATAATCGTAGGCTATGAAGGCCCTCGGCACCCTTATGCCGGCTCGAGCGGCGAGTGAGTGAGCCCAGGCCTTGTCCTCGGCCGCGGCCAAGGCGCTCGAAGAGTTCACGACCCTCATGCCCGAGGCTTCGAGAGCCAGAGTCGAGGAGAGAGCTCTGTTGAACGACACGCACCTCTGGAGAGCGACGTCGGCTTCTACTCGTCGACCGAGCTCGATCGGTTCCAGGGGGAGCGCCAGGAGAGAGAGCTCCAATCCCTCCTCGGAGCACTTCTTGCGTATGTCCTTCTCCTCCCACCTGGCCACGTCGTAGACCATCAGGACCCTCAAGGCTCCGGGCCTCGTGCTCGAGATTTTTTCGGCCTGATCCAAGCGATTTTTTGTGGACTCTATGAACGCGGCAAAATATAGATGTCAGGCTTGCGGCTGGAGCGGGCCCGAGGACCCCGCTCTCCTCTCGTGCCCACGCTGCGGCTCCCTGCTCGAGCTGGAGTACGACGTCGACCCCGAGCTCCCGGAGCCGGCCGAGCTCGTGAGATGCAGGAGAGGAGTCTGGTGTTTCTCGCGTCAGCTCCCCAAGCTGGGCCCCGAGCCGACGTTGGGGGAGGGCGCTACGCCTCTGAGGGAGGTCAGGCTGAGAGGAGCCAGAGTTCTACTCAAGCTCGAGTCGGCAAATCCAACGGGCTCGTTCAAGGATCGAGGAACTCCCGTGGCTCTGGCCTCCGCGCTGGCGAGGGGGATCGGGGTCGTCTGCGAGGACTCGTCCGGCAACGCCGGAGCGTCGCTGGCTTGCTACGCGAGAGCGCACGGCCTCAAGGCCCTGATAGTGACGCCCAGAACCGCGCCTAGGGGCAAGCTCAAGCTCGTCGAGCTGTGCGGGGCCGAGGTGGCTCTGGCCGAGAGCAGAGAGAGCGCCAGAGCGTTGGCCATAGAGCTCTCCAGGGGCAGAGGGGCGATCTATCTGCCGCACACGACGATGCCTCACCACGTAGAGGGGATGAAAACTCTGGCCTACGAGATCTTCCTACAGCTGAGCGGATCCCCGAGCCACGTCTTCGTCCCGGTCTCGAGCGGGACCGGGCTCCTGGGACTCTACAAGGGTTTCCGAGAGCTGCGCGAGTGGGGCTACATAGACGAGCTACCTAGGCTCATCGCAGTTCAGAGCTCAGCCGTGCCACCGCTCTACGAGGCCTTCTGGGGCGAGAAGCCCTCCTCGCGCGAGGATAGCACTCTGGCCGACGGGCTGACTCTAGAGAGGCCTCCCAGGCTGAGGGCGATGGTAGAGGCGGTGAGAGCCACGAGAGGGACCGTGGTGGTCGCTACGAACGAGGAAATAAGGAGAGCCGCGGCTCGCCTAAGGGATTATGGCGTCGTGGCGGAGCCGACGTCGGCGGCTGCCCTCGCGGCTCTAGAGAAGCTGTCGGCCGAGGAGGCCGTGGACGAGCCCCTCGTCGTGATCACGGGCTCGGGGCTGAAGCTCATAGACGAGCTCCTCGAGCTCACCAACATATGAGGCCCGAACCGTCGAACTTGAGCCCCCTTTCTGGTTTCTCGACGTAGTAGACGCACGCTCTCTCGTTGAAATAGGGAGGCCCCTTTCTGCTAAAGAGCGTGAGAACGGCCTCTCCATGGTTTAGCTTATAGCCCTTCTCGCAGGGCTCGTGCCCCCTCACGACGAGCTCGACGCCTCTTCTCTTGGCCGCCTCCGTGACCGGTCTGCCCCATAGATACCCGACGCCGCGGGGGGACTCGAGTCTGACTACGTCGCTCTCGATCGGGTCGTTCCAGAGGATCTCCGTGTAGGCGTCGACCCAACTCTCCGATTCTCCTCCCAAGTATTCTCTCAGCCCGAGCCCCTCGACGTCCCAGCCTCGTGTCGGGAGACCCCCGTGGAGGGCGACGAGTCTGCCCCAGTCGCCCAGCGCGGCCAGAGGGAGCAGCTCGAAGATCTTCAGGAGCCTCGAGTAGACCCTGCTGCCGTCGACGCGCCCGAGCCTCCTAGCCAAGTGCACGGGGAGATCGTGCGGGTGGGGCACTAAGTGGAGAGGAGGCTCGTGGTTCCCCCGCAGAGCTATCGTGCTGTCCGGGTAAGACGAGAGCAGGAGCAGGACGACCGTCACCGCCTCGATCTGATGGGGCCCTCTATCCACGTAGTCGCCGAGGAAGACAAGCCTGAGCGAGTGGGGATAGCCCCTTGCCTCCGCCTCTCGGAGGGCGCGGATCAGCGAGTCCAGATCGCCATGGACGTCTCCGACGAACATGTAGCTCCAGTCCTCGAGGGAGACGTCGACGATCTTGCCTCGGGTCGCCGCTCGCTCGGCGAATCGGTCGAGCCACGCAACGAGGCTTTGAGAGTCTCTCGAGAGCTCCGCGGCCCTCTCGACAATCTCCTCCGTTAAGCCCAACGCGATCGTCCAGGCTTATTCTCAGACCGAGGGCCCGCTTATTTCCCGCTCTCTCGCACAGCAGCGAGGGAAGAGCCTCGTGCCTCGCTACGACTTCGTGGTGATCGGAGGAGGTCTGGGGGGCTACCCCGCCGCGATAGAGCTGGCGAGGAGAGGGCACTCGGTCGCCCTAGTAGAGGCTCGCAGGCTGGGCGGGGAGTGCGCGAACTACGGCTGCATACCAACGAAGGCTCTCGCGAGAGCCGCGAGGATCCTCGCCGAGGGCTCCTCTACGCCGGGCCTCAGCTGCAGGCTCGAGAGCTTCGCGAAGCTGATGGCTTGGGTCGACGAGATCAGGGGGAGGATCTCCGAAGGAATCGAGACGCTGCTCGAGGGCTACGGCGTGAAGATCTATTGGGGGCGGGGCCGGCTGAGGCCCCCGGGCGACGAGGTCGAGGTCTCTTCGAGAGGAGAAATCGTGGTGCTCGAGGCGGAGAGAGCTGTTCTCGTCGCGACGGGGAGCGAGCCCTCGTTTCCCAAAGGCCTCGAGCCCGACGGGACGAGAGTGCTAGACTCGAGGGGCTTGCTGGAGCTGAGGGATCTCCCGGAGAGCGTGGCCGTGATCGGCGGAGGAGCAGTCGGCGTGGAGCTCGCCTCGATCTTGGCCAGTCTCGGTTCAAGGGTCACCCTCATCGAGGCCGCGCCCCGCCTCCTCCCGGGCGTGGACGCCGACGTCGCGTCGTATCTCGCCAAGGCCCTCTCCAAGAGGGGAATCAACGTAAGGCTCTCATCGTCCACGATCGGGCTCGAGAGGTCTAAGGACTCCGTCGAGGTGATCCTCGAGGGAGGGGAGCGCGCGAGGGCCGACGTTGCCGTGGTGGCCACCGGGAGGGCGCCCTCTTCTCGCGGGATTGGGCTCGAGGAGTGCGGCGTCGAGCTGGACGAAAGAGGGTTCGTGAAAGTGAGCTCCACGATGAGGACCTCGAACCCTAAGATCTACGCCGTCGGTGACGTCGTGGGACACCCGATGCTGGCTCACAAGGCCTACGCTCAGAGCATCGTCGCTGCTAGGAACATGTGCGGGGAGACGGTTGAATTCTCCAAGAGCGTGCCCTTCGTCGTCTTCTCGATCCCCGAGGTCGCTAGCGTGGGAGCTAGCGAGGGGCGATCCATCATCTTCAGGTTCGGCTCGCTGGGGAGGGCTATCGTTGAGAGCGGAGGAGAAGGATTCCTCAAGCTCGTCTACGACCCCTTGACTCTCAGGCTGACGGGGGCTCATGCGATAGGGCCGGGCGCGGGCGAGATCATCTACGCGGCCTCGCTTGCGATAGACTCGGGCCTCGACCTAAACAGCTTAGCCGACTCGGTGGCGCCTCACCCAACGATGGTCGAAGCCCTACGCGAGGCCGGCCAGCTGGCGCTGGGCAGACCCATTCACTTCCTGCTCCGAGGCAGAAGGAGAGGCATCTAGCGCTCTCGCTCGAGGCTCGCGCGGTATTTATTTCGCGCTCGCGATCATATTCTTCGGGAGAAGAAGTGGGCCCCGCTATCGCGATAAAGCGGGACGAGCCCGTTATAAAGCACGGTTACAAAATAACGATGGTGAGAGACGCGAGCGGCGAGGTAGTGGGAGCTATAATCGAAGGCCCCAGATTCCCAAAAGCCTTCTATCTACCGCGCAACCCCGGCTCGACCATCAGAGTTAGACTCCCCGAGGGAGTCCTCGCGTATTTGAGGAGAGAGGGCTTCAAGCTCGAGGGCGCGCGGTGAGCTCGAGGGCTGCCGGAGGCTCGAAGGCTTTTGGAGTTCTTGACGTGCACGGAGCTGCCGCCCCCGACCGGCAAGACCGTGTCAATAGTCGGGGCGGGGCCTGCCGGGTTGACCGCGGCCGGTCAACTCGCGTGCCTGGGTCACAGAGTAGTGGTGTACGACTCCAATCCCGAGCCCGGCGGCATGATGATTTTCGCCATCCCGAGCTCGAGATTTCCCAAGGATAGAGTTAGGAGAGGCGTGGCTAGGCTGAAAGAGACGGGCAGAGTGGAGTTCGTGCTGAGGACCTTCGTCGGGAGAGACGTGAGGTTCGAGGAGCTGATCGAGAAGAGCGATGCGGTGCTCGTGGCGAGCGGGTCGTGGAGGACCAAGAGCCCGGGGATCCGCGGCGAGACCCTCCCCGGAGTGCTCGGAGCCCTCGAGTGGCTCTCAGACTACATCAGGCTCGAGATGGGCTACGAGCCTATACGCTACAAGAGGCCTCTCGACGAGCTAGCGGACCCGGTGGTGATAATCGGAGCGGGCTTCACCGCACTCGACGCGGCTCTCCTAGCGGGCGTGGAGCTCGGCATGAAGACCAAGATAGTTTATAGGAGAACCAAGTGGGAGGCCCCGATGGGCCACAGATGGGCTCTAGAGCTCGAGAGGCGCGGGGTCGAGTTCCTCGAACTCTTAGCCCCCAGCGAGGTGATAGCCGGGCCGAGCGGCAGGGTCGAGGCCGTCAGGTGCAACGAGGTGAGGCTGAGCCCGCCGAACGGCAAGGGGAGGTCGGCCTTCTTCGTCGACGAGAGCAGGCCGGTCGACATTGAGGCGAGAACCGTGCTGCTGGCGACCGGCGTCGTCGCCACTCCTCCGCCCGGGCTCGAGGAGGCGGGGGTGAGGATCGAAAGAGATGGGAGGATAGCCACCGACCACCTCTATAGGACGACGAGGAGAGGGGTCTTCGCGGCCGGCGACGTCAGAGTGGGGGCCAGTAACGTAGGTAGGGCGATGAGAGAGGGCAGAGAGGTCGCGGCCCATATACATGCCTTCCTCATTGGGCGGCTCGAGTGGTACTGAGCGAAGGCTGGGCTGGCGGCTCGAACTCCTCGACTAAGTATCCGGGGCGCACCAACCACGCGTTCCCCACGTATACTTCCTCCGCTCCGACCCTCTTGGCGGCCTCCACCGCCTTCTCCACGTGATCTTTGCTGGTCGTCGGCAGGTCCCACATCAGATGCTGAGGGTAGAAAGCCAGTAGCACCATGGGGATCTTGGCGGGCAGCGAGGCGGCGAAGCTCGCTATCGCCCCCACCTCTCGCGGCCCCACGTAGCCTGGGACGAGGAGCACGCTGATCACTAGCAGAGGGGGCTCGGGCCTGCTCGCGGCCATCTCGGCTACCAGCCTCGCGTTCTCGCGCAGCCTCTCAAGCGCTCTCTCGCCATCGACTCCCGTGAGAGCCTCGTAGACCGAGGGGGTCCAGGCTTTCCAGTCTATCTTGACTATGCCCCCGCTCTCGAGGGAGAAGCGAGCGGCGACCCTCATGAGATTGGGGGCCATGAGGCCGTTCGTCTCCCAGCATATCCTCTTGACCGCTCCGCTCTCTTTAGCGAGCCTCGAGACCTCGGCGCAGTAGCGCAGGAGAATCGGGACGTGAGGCGTTGGGTCTCCTCCGAAGAAGCACACGCACGTTATCTTGTCGCTCGAGCTCTCCTCTATCAGCTCCTCGACGCGCATCTCTCGGCAAACCCTGGAGGAGGGCTTGATCGAGACCGCGCGCTTGTGGTCTATGTTCTGGCAGAAGAAGCAGTCGAGGTTGCAGCCGCCGAGGAACACCGCTAAATTAAATCGCCCCCTCTCCGCTCCCCGCGTCTTCGTGTAAATTGGGTAGCCCCTCGAGGTGGCGGCCGGGCAGACCGGCGTGGCCACGCAGTTCGTCGGGAGGGGGTCCAAATACGTGTAGGCGACGAGCGCGCCCCTCCCCGCTCTGGGCTCGAGCGCGCCCCCCCTCTTAGCCCACACGCCGCAGAAGCCCAGGCCCCCCTCGGGTATGCTGCACTCGTTCACGCAGACCGCGCAGCGAGGGCCGCCCCGGTTCCTAGGTGGAGTCGGCGGCAGGCCTGCGCTCTCTCTCCAACGCTCGCGACTCCTCGCTGCGGCGGAGAGAGCCTCGCCCGGTCTGCTCACTAGGCACGCGTAGCACGCTCCCACGGAGCTCGAGACCAGTCTCGAGAGCTTGCCGCACGAGAGGCAAACGCCCAAGGAGACCCACAGGCTCCTCGTAAGATGCGACCTCTGAGCTTTAAACGGCTCCGGGGGCGGTTTAATCTGACGAAGCATCGACCACCCGAGCGCCCCGGTTGAGTTCTAGTATGGCCTTGCTAGGCACTTCCACAAGCCTCCTCGTAGAGCCTCCCCCGCCCACCACGAGCCCCCTCTCGAGAACCCTGAAGTCTAGGAGGACCGAGACCTTGTCGCCGAGGCAGAAGGGCGGAAGGCCCCCGGCCTCGTAGCCCGTCAGCTCTCTGACCTCGCTAGGCCTTGCCAGCCTCAGCCCCTTTTCTCCCAGGAGAAGCTCCAGCTTCTCGATCGACGCTCTGCGGTCGCCGGGTAAGACGACGGCGTAGACCCCTTTCTGACCCACGAAGAGCAGAGTCTTGATTATGCTCCCAACCTCGACACCCGTTCTCTTGGAGGCTTGCTCCACGGTCCTGACGGACCCCTCCGTTTCTATGATTCTCCCACCGCTCTCCCTGGCCTTCTCCTCGATGCACTCGAGAGACAAAGCTCACGGCCTCGCCGCGACCTTCGGGGCTCGAGCGTAGCGCCTGAGGCGCTCGAGCACGCTCTCCCTAATTGAGGTCTCCTCGACCTCTCCCGCGAGCTTCCTCCTCGACCTCTCGATGTGCTCTAGTACCTCGTCTGGCGTCAGACTTCTGGCGAACCTCTCCGCTGACATCAAGAAGCTCATTAGCGTGAGCTTGAGGAAAGGAGACGAGAGACCTCTCGCGTAGAACCTCGAGACGATATCCTTGGCCCAGAACAGTGAGTGCTTGAGGCAGACTAATAGGAGCTCGGCGTGGACTCTCCTCAGATGAACGCTCGTGAACCAGCCGCAGCCTCTCAGAGCTCCGATGGGGACGAAGAACATTGGAACCACGAGGCTCCTATAATCTTTCAGCCTCTCGACGAGCTCGATCGTTCTGATCACGTCGTCTTCAGTCTCTCCCGGGAGCCCGAGTATCAGCGTAGCGGCGGGCACGAAGAAGTTGTCGTGGAGTATCCCGAAGGCCTCCTCGACGACGTCAGGCCACTGCTCTGGCTTGAAGGGGGAGGCTTTTCCGGCCATGATCTGTCTGGCGAGCCTTGGAGAGCCCGTCTCTATTCCCGTCTGAAAGCCCGAGTACCTCTGGCGCCCGTCCAACACGAGCTCGGCCACTCTCGAGACGAGCCTGTACTTCCTCTCGGCGTAGAGCACGGAGGAGAGCGTGGCGTGGCTCCACACGACCTCCTCGTGGTATCTCTTGGCGAGCTCGTGTAACTTGATGACGCTATCCGGGGAAGGCTCTATCCCCTTAGCTCCGTAAAGCAGGACGTCCTCGCTGTGGAGCACACAGCCCTTGAGGCCGCTCGACGCGTTGACCCTCATCTCCTGCTCTATCTTCTCGAGAGGATAGTGTCTAAGCCTCCTCAGAGTCACGCTGCAGAACTTGCACCCTCTCGGGCACCCCCTCATTATCTCCACCAGCCCGTTGATCGAGGCTCCGCGTATCACCGGCACTTCCTCCATCTCCGGGCAATCGCGGGGCCCGACCATAACGAATTTCGGCAGGGGGAGCCCCTCGGTCACTCTCCGAGCCAGCTCCACGACGACGCCCTCGGCTTCTCCCTCGACTATCGTGTCGACCTCGAACCTCTCGATGTATTCAGGCACGTAGAGCCACTGCCATGCCGCCGGCCCTCCGACGATTATCTTGAGATCGGGGTTCAGCCCTCTCTTCATCTCGACCAGTCTCGAGGCGAACTCGAGGAAGCTCCTCCTATTGAGGGGCTCTTCGCCCGTTATGAGCCAGTACTCGATGCTCGGTGAGTTGAAGGCGAAGTAGTCGTGGTGTCCGATGAGCACGGCCTTCGCTCTCTCAACGTATCTCCGAACGTGGTCCGGGTCCACCACGGCCGCGGAGAACCCGGCGTCGAGGAGGGCGGCCTCTATCTTCCTGAGTCCGTACGGGGCTTGCCTCGGCCTCCCGTGCTCGTCGACGGGGATCCTCGGCATGGCCAGGGCTCTCCACAAGACCTCGGGCAGCCCAACGGCGGGGGCCGTCGTCATGAAGCCCAGGAACTCCTTGCCTCTGTGATTGCTCATCATGCTCCTGTCGACTGTGATGATGAAGTCCAACTCGAGCGAGCGTGCCAACTCGGCTCTACCTCTCCCCAGATCCATTGAAAGAGAGCTCGAGAGCTCCGCGGCCGTCCTTCGGCGTAGAAGCTCCGCCGACCTCGACCACCACGGTGGCTTCCGCGAGCCTCTCGTAGAGCGCCCTGATTAGGTCCACGCACTCGAGGAAGCTCGCGCCCTCGAGCACCACGGTGAGCCTCCCGCCTCCCTCTCTCGCGATGGAGCGAGCGGTCCCCAACGCCCTCTCTATTTCACTCTCGCTCCTCGGGCACCCCCTCACCACGAGCGCCGCGCCTTCGGCGACCAAACGCCGAGAGGCACCGGGCTCGAGGGCCAAGGTCGCCCACCGAGGGGGAGAGCGTTGAAGCGCGTAGCGCCCTCGATCTCTGGCTATTTTCCCCGGTATCTTAACCTTGCCGTGGCTTCAGCTCAGGTCTCCGCAAACGCAGAAGAGCTCGTGAAGCGCCGCGTGCAGGACCTCTAGGCCTTCGGACCTCGCGGCCGAGATCAGCACGGGCCTGAGGGCTCTCCCGTAGCTCCTCACGAGCTCGACGAGCCTTAAAGCGAGGTCGGACGTCAGGCCCGGGCGCCTCTCGAGCGTCTCGGTCAGCGCTGAGGGATCCGCGACGAAGCGCTCCACAGCGCTTCTATCGACGATGAGATCCGATTTATTGAAGACGGGGACGACGGGGACCGTCAGCTTGAGCTGCACTATTAGCGAGGTGAGCCAGAGGACGATCAAGTCCTCCTCGGATCGCGCCACGGCCCCGTCCACCACGAATACCGCCGCGACTCTCCCGACTCTCCGCAGATGGTCGAGAGTCCTCGGCCCGCTCTCCCTGTAGACGAACATCTCCATCTGACCCGGCGTGTCCACGAGGACGAAGTCGCTCCTGAGCTCGAGCTCCGCGATTCTGAGGGCCAGCTCCTCCGCTATCTGAGCCAGCAGGTCGCTGGCAAGCATGAAAGCCCCGTTGGGGCCTAGGCCCGTCCTCAGCATCAGCTCTTCCACGGTGAACTTCTCTCTCACGTCTACGTCCGGGTCGTAAGGTAGGATCTTGACGCCGGGGTCCAAATTCACGTAGGAGACCGAGTAGCCGCGCTCCTCAAGCCAGGAGCCGTAGGCTCTCGTCAAGGAGGTCTTGCCGGAGCCCGCCGTCCCTACGAAGACCACCTGCAAGCTCCTCTACCGGTCCTCGATCACTCCGCAGCCTTTTATTGTCGGGCGAGCAAGAGAACGCCGGGATTAGCACTGAAGCCCGGAGCGGGGAGAGGAGATTCCGGCCACACCGAGTGCCCCGCTACGGGTGAGCTCGTGAGTAAGTCGCACGCGTGCCTGGAGCTCTTGGGCTCACTCGACGAAGCAGAATCCGCTTTGGGCCTCGCTCGAGCTCTAGCCCCCCAAGGCCTCGAGGACCTCGCCTCGGTGCTCGAGGAGCTTCAGCTCATGCTTTTCAGAGTAGGCTACACGGTCGCGGGCCGCATCGAGATCGACGAGAGGGACCTGGAGAGACTGAACTCGCTCCTCGAGCTCTACTGGCCGCGCGAGCAACGCGGCTTCCTGATCCACGGAGCGGGGGCCTTCTCCTCGGCGATAGGCCTAGCGAGAGCTCTCGTCAGAAGGGCCGAGAGAGCCCTAGTGGCCGCTCTGGAGGCAGGCGTCCCCCTGCGGAGGAGCGACCTCGCTCTCTCTGTGCTCAATAGAATGAGCGATGTGCTCTTCGGCCTCGAGGTCAGAGCGGCGTCGTTCGAGAGAGCTCACCGAGGCTCGTCGCTAAGCTCGTAGATGGCCGACCTACCGTGCTTATCGATCACGATTAGCGTGAAGGGGATCTCTCCCCGACTCGCCCTCTCCAGCTTCTCGATCGCCTCCTCGCAGCCCCGCTCGCAGTGCGCTCTGGCTCTATCCAAGATCCTGAGCAGCAGGCCCTCGACCGTGGTGATGAAGCCGGGCTCGAGGTCCGTCGCGAGGATCTCCGTCTCCAGCTCTGGCAGCACTACGTCGGCCCCCTCCCCGAGCAGCACCAAGGCGTTCAGGTCGCTTGGCCCTCGGATCTCGCGCCTCAGGATCCTCTCCCCTCTCTCCTCGGCCGGCAGAATCCATGCAAACTTGTAGCCGCATGAGCTGCACTTGCCTGACAACAATATCGTAGGGCCGAAGCGCGGCATGTCGTAGAGAGCGTGTCTAACGAGAAATGTATTACTGGATCCGCACATGGGGCAATCGATCGTAGACTCGATGAGGCGCTCGAGCCTAGTGGTGTATTCGATGGGAGCGTGCTCGGTATTACGATCTGTCAAACCCCTCGCACCTCGCGAGTTGAACCCCTCTCCGCCTCCCCCTCTTGACGGTCTCATGAGATCGCGAAAGCGAGCTAATCTTATATTCGACTCCTCTCGCAGACTTCAACGCGCTTCGCGCTACTTGTGGTTATCTACGGAGGCTGATCCAAACTGAGCTCTGCCCTCGGCTCTCGCAGACGCGGGTCCGACGTCGACGTGATAATCATCGATATATTCGAGAAGAGGACCGTGTCTCTCAGAGTCGACGAGGAGACTTACAAGAGCCTCGAGGCGGCCTGGAGAGCGAGCGGCTTCGCGTCAAGGAGTCATCTCCTCAGGCACCTCGTGGACAAAGCCCTCAGCGACCCCGACCGCCAAGACCTGAGCCTCGAGAAGGAGAGGCTCCTCCTCATGTCGTGCTCGCCTCACAAGACCATCACGTTCAAGCTGGATGAGCGCACGCTCGCTAAGCTGGACGAGCTCGTACTCAAGCTCAAGTTCGGGAACAGGAGCGACCTGCTGAGAGCCCTGCTCGCTCGATTCATCGAGGAACAGGCGAGGCAGATCAAGCTCCAGGCGAAAAAGCTGGGAGCCGGGTGAGGAGGAAGACTCTCACTCTACTTTGACCTCGACCTCTCCCTTGGCCTCCTCGACGACTTTCTTCTCAATCTTAACCTCGAGGACCCCGTTCTTGTAGCTGGCCTTCGCGGTCTCAGGCTTGACGGGCTTCGGCAGCGGAACCTCCTTGTAGTACTTACGGTGCTCGTTGCTTGCTCTTATCACGAGCGTGTCCTCGGTGGCTCTCACCGAGATCTTGTCCTTCTCGACGCCCGGCATCTCCGCCACCACGATTACCTTGTCTCTCTCCTCGAAGACGTCGACGAGGGGCTCCCTCTCCTCGGATATCTTGGGTCTGACTCCGACCCTCCTCACGTTGCCGAACTCCTGAATCTTGGGCACTCCATCGGGCCCTATCTCGATCCTCACGCCGTAGAGCAGCGGGCCGAACCTCTCGACCTCTCGGCCGAGCGCCATTCTGCTGAGCCTGGCGAACTCCTCCTCCATTTCTCTCATCATCTCCTCCATCTCCTCGAAGAACTCCTCGAAGATGTCGCGAACCCTCCTGCGCCTGAACAATCTGGCCACCGCTTTATCAAGCGTCACCTGAGCCCTTTAGCTTTATCTCGGTCTCTGCTCGACCTCCGCGCGACGAGGAGAGGAGGCGTTGAGGAGGGGCTCGGGCAGCGCTCCGGGCAAGGTCATACTGCTGGGCGAGCACTTCGTGGTACACGGCTCGCCCGCTCTCGCGGCCGCGATCTCCCTCAGAGCCTCGGCGTCGGTGGAGCTGACGGAGGGGAGATGCGTGGAGGTGCTCTCCAACGCGCTAGGAACATCGAGGTTCTGCGAGGAGGAGCTGAAGGGGGAGACGGCCCCGTACGCTTCGATAGCGAGGAGCTCGGGCATCTCTGGAGGTTGCAGGATAGAGATCTCGTCGGAGATACCGCCCGCCTCGGGCCTAGGAAGCAGCGCCGCGACCTCCGTGGCAGTGGCAGCGGCTTGCCTATCGGCTCTTGGCGTTTCCCCGAGCGAGCGAGAGCTCGTGGAGCTCTCGATGGTGGGCGAGAGAATGTTCCACGCGAGGCCGAGCGGCATAGACGTCGTGGTCTCGGTGATTGGCGGGCTGATCTTGTTCAGAGGCGTCGACGACTACGAGCGCGTCGAGGCGAGGGGCCTGGAGAGGGCCTCGCTCCTCGTAGTCGATACGGGCGTGCCCAGAAGCACCAAGAGGGCCGTCGAGGAGGCGACGCGCAGGCTCAAAGCCAGCGGCTCGGTGGGGCTCAAGCTACTCGAGGCGGCTAGAGAGATAGTTGAGGAGGGGTCGAGAGCCGCGGCCAGAGGAGATCTTGAGAGGCTAGGCGAGCTCATGCGGATAAATCACGGTCTCCTCAGCGCCATTGGCGTCTCCTTCCCCGAGGCCGAGCTCGCGATAAGTGCCGCGCTGAGGGCCGGGGCGATCGGGGCTAAGATAACGGGGGCGGGCATGGGGGGCTCGGTCTTGGTCCTCGCGGAGAGGGGCATGGGGGGCGAAGTTAGGGCCGCCGTCGAGAGGGCTCTGCCCACGGCCAGAGTCATCGAGACCTCGATAGAGCCCAAAGGAGCCCTGTGAGGAGCCGGGCCCTCGCCCAGCCTCATGGACGCGAAGCTCGTCGCCGCGCTCCGCGCCGCGCCCCTCGCGACCGCGGAGGGCGTCGAGCGAAGCTCCCGCGCTCCCCCTCGTTGCGGAGGAGCTCGGGCTGGAGTCGGAGTCGGCCGCCCCCTCCTCCACCTACCCTCAACGCGATCTCCCCGTCTCGGTCCCCGAGCTGGCCTGCGTCTAGTCTCGCTTCGTCCTCCTGAGCCTCACCTCGGTCGAGGTGCCAGCCCTCCTCATCAGCTCCACGTAGCCGAGCCTCTCGAGCTTCCTGACGTGCCTCCAGACGGTGGTCTTCGGTAGACCGAGGGCCCTGTAGAGCTCGCTCTGAAGCGCCGCTCCTCCCCGCTCTTCGAGCGCCTTGAGGATCTCGTGGTCTACGTCCGTAAGCGCCTCGCCGACCAGCTCGACGCCGGGCTCCTCCTCGGCTCCTCGGGCTCTCCTCTTCAGGACGACGTAGGCCGCCGCCCCGCCGGTCGCCGCGATCGCGGCGACCAGCGCTATCGAGGAGGAGCTCCGCGAGACGGTGGGAGTAGGCGAAGGAGTGGGACTGGGATGAGGGGCCGGAGCTCTCACCGCGTACTTCACCGTGAGGGGCCCGGTCAGCAGGAGCTCGATCCAGCCGTTGGGCTTCCGCGAAAACTCCAGGAACCCCTCGACGTCGACTAGGATCACGTTGGGGGCGGCGGCGAGCCTGAACGTCACATTGTCCTCCACGTCGAAGCGGTAGAAGAGCCCCTCGGTCGAGATCTCCACGAGGTACGTCATTTCGGCTCGGCCGCCCGACGGGGCCAGGAAGTACAGGGTCCTCGTGTCGTCGTCGTATAGTGCCGCGGTCTCGGACCCTTCGATCGAGACCGTCATCGTGCCGATTAGGGGCCTAGCCGGGAGCTTAACCGAGTTGAGGCCCGGCGAGCTCTCGAGGACCAGGCGCGCGTGCGCCAGCCCGTCCTCGTCGATGGAGATCTCGAGTGCCCCGGCCCCCAGGGCCAGAACCAGCGCGATCGCCGCGAACAGCACGGGGGCTCCTCTCCTCTTCTCGCCGGCGTTCCGAGGATGTTTCGCGCTCCTCTTAATTTATAACGAGTTCGCAGCTACGCGCGGGTGCGAAGAGGAATGAGACTCGAGAGGATCAGGGCCCTCGCCCTCGTCACGGTCCTGCTGCTGAGCGCGGCCTCGGCGGCGGTCTGGGCCCAGGCGAGTCCCCCAGATGAGGAGAAGCTCAGGAGCGCGGCGATGTTCTACCAGGACTGCGTGGCCCGCCTCCTCCAAGTCTCCAACGTGAGCGGGCAGGAGATGCAGAGGATCCGGGAGCTCTTGTCGGTCAACGCGACCTCGCTGAGCGGAGAGGACCTGGAGAAGTACGTCGACCGTCTCAGAGAAGCGGTGGCCGAGCTGAGGGCCAACGTCAGAGGAGAGGCCCTGACGCCTCCCGAGGTCGTCGTCAAGAAGATGAGTGAGAAGGTCGCCGAGAGGCTGAACAAGACCGGGGCCGTCGGCGCCGCCTCCGAGGTCTTGGAAGCCAAGAGTCTGGGCGAGCTAAAGCAGCGCCTCGAGAGGCGCAGAGCGGAGATCGAGACTCATAGCGCCATCAGGCTCGGGCAAGGCCTCGGCGAGCACGCGGAGAAGACGGTGGAGAAGATGATCAAGGAGAGGGAGAGGCTGGAGGTGGAGGGCCTCGAGAGGGCCGAAGAGGAGGTCTCGCGCTCGGAGGAGGTCCTGGCGGAGGTCCTCGGGAGGCTCAGGGCGCTCAACGCTTCCGAGAGCGCGATAAACGCCGTTGACGAGGCCCTCCAGAGAGTCAGCGCGGCTCGAGAGACCCTGAGGGCCGCCAAGGCGGTGGTCGCCAACGTGACCCCCATCGGCATCCCGGCCAACGTGTCGGTGAGCGTAGCGCTCGACGTCACGAGAGCGGTGCTCGTCAACGAGACCATAGACGAGCTAGAGGCCGTCGCGGAAGTGCTGAGGGAGCTAAGAGAATTCGCCGTAGAGAACAACCTCACCGAGGCGGCGGCGAGGCTGAGCTCGATCTTGAGCGAGGCCGAGGAGCTGTCGAGCAACCTGTCGGCAGCGACGGCCGGGGAGGGCGATTTCTTCTCCCTCATCGGTAAGGCCAGGGCCTTCATGGAGAGGGTAGATGAGGAGGTCAAGGCCCTAGGGCTCAAGCACCCGGAGCTCGGGGGCTACCTGGCCGAGAAGGCGCTCGGGCTGGTCGACGATGCGGCCTCGCTCGCGGCCAGGATAGACTCCCTCAGAGAAGCCGCTATGAGCTACATGCACGAGCTGATGCGCGGCGCGCGCGGGCCCGCAAAGAGCACGGACTCGGAGGCCGTGACGAAGTTCCACGTCGCTCTCTGGCTGCTCAACAACGCAAAGTCCGAGCTGGCCCGCTCCTTCCTGCCGCTCGAGAAGATACAGCCGGGCCTCGGGAAGAACGAGACCGAGAAGAGGCTGCGCGAGCTCGTGGAGCCGCGCGAGGTAGCCAGGCTGGCGACGTGGATATCCTACGAGAGGGCCAAGGTCATGGTCGGGGCGGCGGAAGACCTGCTGGAGCAGGCCGGCCTGTCGCTCGAGGAGATCGAGGAGAAGGGCGGCGGAGGTCACCGAGGGCCTCCGCATAGATGAAGAAGTCCCCGGCCGAGAGCCCCCAACTTTTAGTTTTTGTTTCTTAGCCTCGAGTGCGGGCGAGCCCGAGGCATTGAAGATCTCAAGGTTCGTCGCGGGGCCCCTCGAGACGAACACCTATCTGCTCTACGACGAGAGGGCCCTCGACGCGGTCGTCGTCGACGCCGGAGGGCCCTCGGGGGAGCTCCTCGCCAAGCTGAGAGACCTCGGCCTCAAGCTGAGAGCCATCCTGATCACCCACGGCCACCTGGACCATTTCGCCTGGGCCCCCGAGCTCAGGCGGAGGACCGGGGCCCCCATTTACCTCCACCGAGACGACCTGGAGCTCGCTGGCCTCAGCTCGAGCTGGGGCCTCTACTACTCGAGCTCCGAGCTCGAGCAGCTCGAGCCCGACGCTCTCCTCGAGGGGGGAGAGAGGCTGAGGCTCGGCGAGATCGAGCTCGAGGTCCTGAGCACTCCCGGCCACAGCCCCGGCTCGATCTCGATATATTCTCCGGCCTCGAGGTCCGTCTTTGTTGGCGACACGCTCTTCGCGGGCTCGGTCGGCAGAACCGACCTACCCGGCGGCTCCGAAGAGGCCCTCCTCGAGAGCCTCCGCGAGCTCTGCACTCTCCTCCCGCCTGACACGGAGGTCTATCCGGGCCACGGGCCCTCCACGACGCTCGGGGCGGAGATCGAGAATAACCCCTACGTGTGGTTCGCTCTGAGGCGCTCCAGCGGGGCCCCTAGGCCTAGTCGCCCCCGCTGAGCTCTCTCAGAGCCTCGAGCAGCCTGACCACGTCCTCGAGCGAGCCGCTTCTCCTCGCTCTCCGCACGTAGCCGCGAAGGCTTCTCGCCTCGCGGGCCAGGATCCTCGAGGCCGCCTCCAAGAGCTTCCTCCCCTCGGAGTTCAGGCGCTCGTTCCTATCGAAGAACGCCTCGCGCTCCTCGACGAGTCGCTCGAGCGCCCTGAACGCCTCCCGCAGCACGAGGTGCCTCCCGCTTCGAGTGGCTCGAAGTTTTTAATTTTCACGCGGTCGAGCCCGCCACGAGCTCTAGAGCCTCTGGTCTCTCATTCTCCAGCTCCCACTTACACGAGCCCCTAAGCCCCCAACCGCTACTCCAAATACTTGACTCATAACACTACTGTGGGGAGAGAATTAGCAGTGCGCTCACCCATCCCTCGCGAGTGGCTAATGAAGCTCCCTAGAGTCAGCCCCCGCGTGGTTATCGCAATCAACGCTCCACCGCTTAACCTCTTAACCTCTGGTCTATCCGTCAACGCTGAGCTCTTCTTCGCTCTTTTAGTGTGGGGAGGAGGTCAGCCCCTCGCTCAGCCCCGCCTCGACGCCGAGCCGGACTCCCAATAGAACTCCCGCCGGGGCCTCCGCGGACGCTCTCACGCTCTGCCTCGTCGCCCTAGTCGTCGCGACCGCCGTAGCGGGCTCGGCTATCTTCGTGAGGAGATGATCGGCCCTTCGGAGGCAACGAGCGGAGCCCGAGGAGCTTGGCCGCCGCGTCTCTTAAGTCGAGCTCCAGGAACAAGAGGACCAGCGAGCTCAGGACCAGGAGGAGAGAGAGTTCCCCCGAGAGCGGCCAGAGCGCAGCGGCCCCGGCCATGCAGGCTGGCCCGGCTGGCCTGAACCTCCTAGAGGGCTTCAGCGCGAGCGTGAGGGGCAGCTTTATTGCCGCGTGCCCATAGATGTGCCCCCCGACGAACCCTATGAATAGCGAGTGAACCATAGGGAAGAGGGCCCCGCTCTCGCCGGAGGCCAGGAGAACCGACCAATACACGGTCAAGATCGAGCCGACGAGGGCCGCTACATAGCCGAGCACCAAGAGCCTCGCGGTCCCGTAGAAGAGGCCCCCCCTCTTTCTGGCCTCGGTCAAGAGCCTCAAGGCCCCTCTCAGGTCGACGGCGACGAAGTGGGTCAAGGTCGAGAGGGCCAGCGCGACGTAACCGAGCCCCTCGCCGAGGACCGCGAGTGTCAGGCCAAGCGCGTTGAGCGGGTAGACCGCGAGGACTCTTGGGAGCGTGAGCTTTGCCCCGAAAGTCTCCGCGACCCCGTAGAGGCTGACCCCAGTTATCATCGGAGTCATGAGGGCATACGCGTAGAGCAGGAGCAACTCGACGAGGGAGAAGCTCTCGACCGCCAGGTCGAGCGCCAGGACCGCTAGGAGCGCCACGACGGGGTAGAGAACGACGAACCTCAGCAGGGGCCTCTCCTGCCGCACCGCCAGCAGGGCCAAGACGACGAAGAGCGCCGACGCGGCCGCTAGAGAGGCCTCGCCGGCTCTCGCGTCGAGTATGCTGAGAGGAGGAGCGACGAGGAGGAGAGAGGCTATAGACGCGACGAGAAGCCCATCGAGTCCCTCCCATCGCTCGAGCCTCCTGAATCCCCCGGCCGAGACCATGTAGAGTGCCAGGGCGAAAGAGGCCACGGAGGTAGCCACGAGGACCATGTGGCGGTAGACGCTGAAGGGCGAGATGGCCACTCCGACGATCGCCGAGAGCGAGCCGATCACTATCGGCGGAGCCGCGGCTCTGGCGAGCCGCACGCCGAAGCGCTGGGGCTCCTCGCGCTCGGCCGAGCTCAAGCCCCCTCTCTCCGAGACCTCTCTCTAGCCAAGGCCTCTAGGACCGCCGAGGCCGTCCTCTCCACGTAGGGTCTGAGCTCCTCGGCCGTGAGAAAGCCCAGGTCCCTGACCAGTGAGTCGCAAATTATCAACACGGCTGAGGCCCTCAGCCTCCTGAGAGACGCGACCGCGAATAAAGTCGCGGCCTCCATCTCGACGGCCACCGCCCCCCTCGAGCTCCACCACTTGGCGAACTCCTCGCTCTCCGCGTAGAAGGCATCGTTGCTGACCACGGGGGCCACGACGTGCTTTACTCCTCTCCTCTCGAGCTCCTCGACGATCCTCCTCGTGAGCTCGAAGTTCGGTACGGCGGAGGCGCAGACCCCCTCTCCGATGTATTGCGAGAAGAGCCCGCCGCTCCTGTGGAAGGCCCCGCTGGCCACGACCACGTCCCCCGCGTCGAGCTCCTCGACCAGCGCTCCGGCGGTCCCCAGCCTGACGAAGGTCTTCACGCCGAGCTGAGCGAGCTCCTCGACCACCAAAGCGGCCGAGGGCCCCCCTATGCCGTGCGTCGCCACGGTTATCGGGACCCCCTTGTAGTTCCCAGTGTACGTGATTAGTCCTCTGTGCTCGTTGACGAGCCTCGCGCCGTCTAACATCGAGGCTATCTGCCTGACGCGAGCCGGGTCTCCGCAGATCACGGCTCTCTCGGCCACTTGATCCCTTGAGGCTCTAATGTGGAGCGGCAACTCGGCTAGCCCTCGACCCACTCTCACTGCGCGTAGCATAATGGGGAGCTTAAACGTTAGCCTGCCCTCGCTCTCCTCGCAGACCTCGAGAAGAGAGGCTCCGGGGCTGGGAAAAATCCGCGGGGCTCGGAAAATTTCCCCCTAAGCTCTCTCGAGAGTAGTCGTGACCTTAGGGACGGCCCTCGTCTCGCCGCGCGCCAGGATCGAGCTCAGAGCCCTCAGGGAGGCCCAGAGGCTCGTCGCGGCCGCCACCATAGCGCTCCCGGCCGTGGCTATCTCGCGCAGAGCGACGGAGAGCTCCGTTGGGCTGGACATCGCGGTGAGGAAGGGGGGCCAAGGCACGATCTCGCCAGCCCAGGCGTGCTCCGCCGCCAGCAGGACCGCTCCTCCCCACAGCAGTAGCTCGAGCGTCCTAAGCCCGAGCCTCTCGTAGGATCCGCGCGCGGCTAAGCCGACGACTCGTAGGAGGGCAGCTGCCACGAGCGGCGCAATGAAGCAAGCCAAATTTCTCACCACCGAAACGCTTTTCTCCTCGCGGACGGTAAGTGCACCAAACCCTATATAAATGTGCACCGGTGATTCGAGGTGCACCTCCTGGTCCTCGCCTACGCGGCGGCTCTCTCCACCGCGGCCTGGTACTCCAGGGCGGACCGAGATTCCCTGAGGCTGAAGGAGTTGAGCTTGATCCTCTGGGGGGCCACGTTGATGTTCTTCATCGATAAGATCTACGCGCTCGCGACCGAGGGAGGGCCGTTCCTCGAGCTCGGGGCCGAGCGAGCGGCGCTGGGCTTCTCGCTGCTGCTCGTCGCGATCTTGTTGTGGTTGGCTTTGTTGCTGATCACGGACCCTAGGAGAGTTCTCCGAGCCCCGTCGCCGCGCAACCCCTCAGCCCGCGACCTCCGCGACCACAGCTATGAGAGCTATGAGAGCGGCGCTGAGGCCCGCCGCCGGGAGCAGGCGACGGTAGACGCCGGCGAGGCTCGCGTTATTGTGCTTAACCGTCATGACGAGACACGCGTGGAAAGGGCTTAGCAGCGAGCCGAGACAGCCTCCGGCCATCGCCGCTAAGAGGCGGAGCTCGCCCCCCGAGATTAGGGGGAGGAGGAGCGGGAAGGTCAGAGCGACGAATGTGAACTCGAGGCCCAGGGCTAGGCCCACGACGAAGGGCGCCAGCGCACACGCGAGCAGGCCGTTGACGCCCGCGAGCTCCGTTACGAGCTCCGTAGCCCCGCCGCGCTCGACGAGCTCGCCGAAGAAGAAGGAGGCGAGCACGACTCCGATCAACGTGGGGTCGGCCGCCCTCTTAGCCGCCTCGGCGACGGCGCGCGGGCTTACTCGATAGATAAGCGTAGTTGCGAAGGAGACGAGGACGAGGGAGAGAGCGAGGTCCACGCCCGCGCCTATCGCGAGGACGAAGAGGGAGAAGAGGGGCCAAGCGTGGGTCAGGCCGGACAGCTCTCTCCTCCTCTCTGCCTCGGCTCTCCGCGCCAAGAGGTCGCGGGTCGAGACCAGGCCGGCTAGCGCCAGGGAGACCGGCACGGGCCAGGTCGCGGCCGCGATCTCGCCGACGCTCGCGTGGAGAAAGCCCGCGGCCAGGAGGACGGTCTGATAGAGGGGCCACACCGAGACCCATAGGTGCCTGAACCAGTAGTTCACGAACGACCTCATCTCGGCGTTGAGACCGAGCGCGTCGTAAATGCTCGAGGCCAGGACGGCGGAGACGTAGGCTCCGCCGGGCATGGGGAGGAGCCCCACGACGGCTGGCACGGCGTAGGAGGCCACTCTCGGCCCCGCCGATGAGAGAGCCAGCACGAGCCTCCTCGAGGCCCCCGACGCGCTCATGAGATTGGCCAGGAAGAGGGCGAGGACCAACGCCGCGACGGTCTTAGGGCACCTCGCGTCGACCGCCACGTCAATGAGAGCTCGCGGAATCTCGCTCGGCGAGACCGCTAGCCCGTAGAGCAGAGCGGCCGCCGCGAGCGAGAGGGCCACGTTGAGGCCCCGCAGAGCCAGAGCGGCTGCTAGAGCCACGGAGGCGGCGAAGAAGACTAGAGAAGCCGCCTCGCTCAAGGAGCATCGCCAGCTTCGAGAGCCCTCACGTCGGCGCGCACCGCGCCGCGACCATTAGGCTAAGCGCGATCAACGACGTAGAGCACGCGAGGAGTAACATGGCAGCGCCGATCAAAGGAACGTCGCGGAAGAACCTGTACGCGATCGCCGAGGCCGCGGCCTCGGCGATCATCAGCGCTAGGACCGCGGTCAAGATCTTCTCCTTGGGCCCGTAGCTCTCGGGCTCTCCTCTCGGCCCGTAGTCCGTTGGGACCTCGCTCGGGAGCTCAGCGTAAATGGCGACGGCCAGGACCGAGGCGGCGGCGAGGACTAAGAGCGTGAGAGCGAGCAGCATCCCCGAAGGCCCGCTCGAGATCTGAGCCGGCCTCCTAGCGGGTCCTCCTCCGGCTCTAGCCTCGCTCAGCTGCCGAGAGAGGCTCTCGAGGAGGGCGCGGTCTCTCGTCGCGAAGGCCAGAGCCCGCCCTTCTCGCAGCTTGACGAGGAGAGCGGGGGAGGGCCTCTCGCCGTAGAGCCTAAAGGAGCCGACCCCTCTCGCGGCGAAGCGGCCGGCGTAGCAGCCCGGGAGAGCCGCGCCGCCTATCCTGACGAGCCTCTCGAAGCTCTCGACGAGCCTCGCCTCCTCTATCTCCTCGAGGTCTACGGCTATCTCCGCCCCCCCGAATTTCGCAACGAGCCTGCCGCTTCGGAGCTCGAGCGAGAGGCCGCAGAGCCTCGGCGCGAGAGCCCACAGAGTTGGGACTATGCCGAAGACCAGCCCGAGGCCCGCGCCGAGGAGGGCGCTCGAGGGGGGGCACCACTCGGGCCCCAGCCACGCCGAGAACGCGACGGCCGCGACGATCGTTACCGAGACGGCGACGATCGCTCTGCGCCCGACGCTCAATGCCCCTTCGCCTCGAGCCCTCCCGCCGGTCACTCCGCCGAGCTTTAATTCTCTACCTCACAGAGACCGAGCCCTCGTTCACTGACCGTAGAAGAAAGCCAGCAATCCGAGCGGCCAGAGCAACACCGTGATCCAGAAGCCCGGCTCGAGTGTAGCCTTGGGGAGCCCCGGCGAGATTTTCGCCGCGCAATAGATGCAGATCGTCGCTATGAGCCCGATCGCTAAGTACGCCGCTAGAGCTCGCGCGAGGATCGCGAGCATCGAGAATCTCAATTTTCGGCTCCCTTCCGAGTCGACTGATGGTCTGCCGAGGGCTCAAGCGCGCTTTTATTATTTTCCTTCTTGCCCTCGTCACCTAGGCTAGGAGACGGGGCGTGGTCTCCGTCTCTTTCAGGCGGGCCGAGTATAGAGACGTCCCGAAGCTCGTCGAGATCGAGGAGAGGTGTTTCGGGAGGTCGGAGGCCTACGGCAGCTCTCAGCTCTCGGCCCTCCTGCGCTGCGCGTTCCTCTTCGAGGTGGCCGAGGTCGAGGGAGAGGTCGTGGGCTACGCTGTCGGCCTGCTCGAGGAGGGGAGGCTCGCGCATCTCATCAGCGTAGCGGTGGACCCCGCCCACAGGAGGAGAGGAATAGGCAGAGCCCTAGTGAGGAGATTCATCGAAGAGGCCGAGAGGTCCGGGGCCGAGATCGCGTACCTCGAGGTATCGGAGAGGAACAGGGCAGCTATGAGCCTCTACTCGAGCCTCGGCTTCGAGGTGGTGGGCAAGATCCCGAAGTACTACTCCGATGGTAGCGACGCCTACGTGATGGCCCTCAGCCTCCGCCGCGGGGAGCCTGAGCGCTAACTTATCGGCTCCTCGGTCCGCCCGAGGTCTGCTCGAGAGGCGGAGGAGGCGCAGTGCCTCTTCTTGATGGAGTGCACTCTGCTCGTGGAGAGCCCCCATCTCCTCGCGACGGCGTATACGCTCTCGCTCATCAGCTCTTCGCAGATCTTAGACAGCTCCTCGTTCGTCAGCTTCTTGGCTCCTCTTTTGATCTTCCTCCTCGCTTCGCCTAACAGCTTGTATAGGGAGGCGCAAGATCTGATGCCGAGGCGCCGCATTATCTCGCGCACCGGGACCCCGGCCTCGTAGAGCCTCCTGGCCTCTCGCGCCACCTCGGAGCTCAAAGCCGCTCGACCGCTCGCGCTGCGGCCGCGCGGGCTTATCTCGCTTTATCTGTTATCGACCGAGCGGAAGGCGTAAAAGGACGCCGAGACCCCAGAGCCCTATCTTCCGGGCGCGAGCTCTATGTGGTCGCCGGCCGACTCCTACGGGCCCTGGATAGGGCTCTGCATAGTGGCTTTCCTAGTGGCGGCTCTTGTGGTTCGGAGCAGAGCGCCACGCGTCCCCATATGGAGCATCATGGCCTTCACGTCGTTCATTTCTGTCCTCTCGGGCCTCGTGGGCTTCGACGAGCTGGAGACGGTCATAGACCTGGACGTAATCTTGTTCCTCATCGGCATGTTCAGCATAATTGGGCTGGCCGATTCTTCGGGGCTGCTCGAGGCCATTTCTCTATGGTTCATCGGGAAGTTCAAGCGCAGGCTGACCCTCGTCTACGGGTCGTCGCTCCTCTTCGGCCTCCTCTCGGCCGTAGCCGTCAACGATACTGTGGCTCTCATGGGACCTCCCATAGCGCTGACGATCGCGAGAGCGGCCGGGCTCGACCCCAAGATGATGTTCCTGCTCCTGGCCTTCTCGCTGACCGTGGGCTCTGTGATGACCCCAATGGGCAATCCCCAGAACATCCTGATAGCGGCGAGGTCCGGCCTCGACGCCCCCTTTCTGGTCTTCGCGTCTAAGCTCGCCCTCCCCACGCTGATCAACCTCCTCCTCGTCCCGTGGGTCTTGATCAAGCTCTACGGCGTCAGAGACGCGAGAGTCGAGCTAGGCCTCATACCGAGCGAGGCCATCAAGAACAGGAGAGACGCCGCCCTCGCCGCGGTTGGCCTGATATCGGCCGTGTGCTTCCTCGTCGCCAACGACGTTCTCGAGCTGAGAGGGCTGCCGCACGTAGAGCGGAGGGGCATAATACCGTTCGTGGTAGCTTCCGCGATTTACATGTTCTCGAGCAGCCCCAGGCAGCTCCTCGCCAGAGTGGACTGGGGCACCATCGTCTTCTTCATAGCGATGTTCATCACTATGGAGGGCGTGTGGAGGAGCGGGGCGCTGGCGCCCGTCCTCGGAGCCCTCATGAGCTCGAAGGAGACGGGGCCCGAGGGGGTGCTACGCCTAGCGGTGGCCTCCCTCGCGCTCAGCCAGGCTCTTAGCAACGTCCCCTTCGTCAGGCTCTTCATCGCTCACATGAGGAGCCTCGGCTACGGCGGGGGAGACGCGGAGGCCTGGCTCGCCCTCGCCGCCTTCTCGACCATTGCCGGCAACCTGACGATCCTCGGGGCGGCCTCCAACGTGATAGTGCTCGAGTGCCTGGAGTCTCGGATGAGGACCACGATAGATTTCGTCGAGTTCGCGAAGCGCGGATCTATCGTGACGGCGATCAACGCGCTCGTCTACTCAGCTTTCTTCGCGATGCTCTAATTTCTCCGTCATCCTCCCCCGTAGAGGATGCAGCAGACCGCGTGTCTCCCTCCCACCGGAGCCGGCCTCGGCGCAGCCTTAGAGCACGCCGGCATCCTCAGGGGGCACCTCTCGTAGTACCTACACTTATCGTCGTAGCTCACAACGAACTCCTCGGGGACCTGGGGCCTCCAGGGGGTCCTCAGGTCGAGAGAGAGGGGTAGGCGCTTAGCAGAGCCCTGGTGTACGGGTGGAGAGGATCCTCGAAGATCTCGAACTTATCGGAGAGCTCCACGACCTGGCCGGCGTACATGACGGCTATCCTGTCGGACGCCTGGATCGCCAGAGCTAAGTCGTGCGTTATGTAGATCATAGGCATCTTATTCCTCTTGACGTTTTCCTTCAACGCGGTGAGGACCTTGGCCTGGACTGTCACGTCTAGAGCCGTCGTAGGCTCGTCGGCCACCACGAGGTCGGGCCTCAAGGCCAGGACCACGGCGATCATGACTCGCTGCCCCTGCCCGCCGCTGAGCTCGCGCGGGTACTTCCCGGCGAAGTCCTCGGGGAGGCCGACTTCTCTCAGGGGGCGCTCCGAGCTCGCTACTATCGGGGCGAGCTCACGGGCTCGTGGGACGAGGCCGCCGAGAAGGCGTTCGTCGACTGGGCCAACATTAATAACTTCGAGAACAAACTAAGAGGAGACGAGAACATCTGGGGGAGGATCTACAAGTTCCTGCTGAGGCAAGCCGGCCTGAGCCCCGCTCTCTCGGCCTCGGCCGGGGCCCCGGGGGGAGGGGCCGAGGGCTAGGACTGCTCAATACGACTCGGCAGTAGCTCGTAGAGTCTTCTTTGCTCTCGGTGGGCTCGACTCAACGAGGCTCTAGATATAGCTCCCCAGTTCCCCTCTCCTGGTCCCGGCGGGGGCTCGGAGCGGGGCAAGTGCTCGAGCTCATTGCTCCGGAGCTATCATACGATGAGAACCTCTCTCTAGAACCTCGACAAGATCTCGCGGTGACTCTATAGTGGAGATGTAGAATATTTCTCACTATAGCTTGAGAGGTTCGTCAAACATTTCGAGGTGAGACCGGGTTAAATTGCCTAGCCTTCAAGTTAATCCGCGCTTAACCACACTCCTCCCCTCCATCGGGGGACCCGGCCGGGGGCGCTCCGGCGTCGAGTCGGTGCACCGACCGAGAGACCGACCGAGAGCTCAGAGCTCGCGCGCTTCGAGCCGAGAGATGAGGGGAGCCCTCGCCCGGCCGCCCTCTCCTCGCCTCCTCGTCGAGCGCAGGCCGAGGATACGCGGGGGAACGTACGACCCATCGTTGGAGCGACGAGGCGACGGGAGAGCGCTCATCGAGCTCAAGTCAGCGGCGATGTGGGGCTGCTTTCTCCCCGATGTTTCGAGGAAATGTTTACGAGCAGCATTGTTTCTGTTTACATTTACTAGAGTTAGCTCTTGTCCGAGAAGTTATTGAGATCAAAGGACTTTTGCGGAAAGATTGCAATTAGCTACCTCGACCTCTCCCAACGCTAGGGGGTTTGGGTGGACCTCGACGATCTCGCCTCTGTTTGAGATCCGCCGACTTAGCGTTCCACTTCTCGGCGACCTCGTCTACGCCGGCAACCTTCGCCCGCTACTACGTCGCCAATTCCTCTCGTTGTAACGTGGGTGTATCAATTATGTCGCCGATTTGACTTGTTCCATCTACTTTTCTTCTAATTTCTAATACCAACGAGTTATCGCCGACGGCCCCGGGCTGGCGGCTGGGCGCTTGAGCCTCTCGGCCTCTTGGAAGAAGCGGGCTAGGGAGAGGAAGAAGAAGAACCAGCTGATGAAGAGGCCGACGTTTAACGCTAATTCGTTCGCGTAGATTGATAGGAACGTGTAAGCGGTCATCGCGCCTCCGTGCAGAGAGGCTGGGACGTAAACGTCGCCCGAAGCCTCTCTCAAGGCTCCGGCTACGCACCCGAAGGCGAAGCACCCTAGGATGTGCACGGGCATCCACCAAGTTGGCTCCCATCTCGACGTGATCGGGTTCCAGTAATTAACCACGTGTAACAGAGCGAAGATCACGGAGGTCAGAGGCAAGCTCACTCCATAATTGACCTTCCAAGCCTTGAAGACGAGCCTCCGCCAGCGCTTTTCGAAGACCTCATTGAGTCTAGACTGCGCGTAACCCCTGAAGTAGGCCTCCTCGATTAGACCGACGAAGATCATGAGGAAGACCGTTTCCGAGACGATGCCCAACGGCGATAGCTCGGCTTGCCTAGCCGCGCCCAGAGCCTCTGATAGCGCAATTGAGGCTGCCGCGGGTAGAATGAAGACCGCCACGAACACCAGGCTCCACTTCAACGTGAAGCGCGGATTCTCGGGCGAGAAGCCGTAGGCTCCGAAATCCCTCTTTGGCAAGACGATGGCAAGCAGAATCATTGGCACCCAAAGAGCCTTAAAGCACCACGCCCGGAGCGCAAACCAACTCAAATAGGCCTCGAAGAGCCACGCCGCGAAGGCGACGAGGAGAACCATTAAGCAGACCTCTAACAGAGCCGTAGCTCGCTCACCTAAGATGAGCCTGGGGAGCGTAGAGGATGCCCACGGCCTCCACGGTGGAGTGGCTAATAGCCCGGTGAAGCTCGGGGTAGAGGCGTAACTAGTCCTAGAGAAGCCCAGGGCGGGAAACGGGTCACCCATACTATTTCACCCATACTATTTCACACTTACGCTTCACTACCAGGTGATATGCGCCACGGGTACTAGGTCGTTTTCAACTTTATCGTTATAGCGTGGAGTATGTGATCTCAGATAACTCTAACATTATACTGAGAAGCTGAAAATTATTGGTATGCATTGTGCTACGTATATCTTAACTATTGAGAAAGCCGTTGGGGATGTTAAGGCTTTTTCTAGCTCAGATTAGCGTAACCTCTAATGAGGCTGCTGTATCCTACGACTTTAGAGTTACTAGTTTAAGGGATATTGTTAGGGCTATTAGAAGCGCTGGGTATGATTTTTACAGCGAGAAAGTACAGTAACAGCTCGAGGATGGGGACCCGCGGTACCGGCGGTGAACCATTGGCATGGGAATGTCGTCGCGCGCTTCGACCTCCTCCTCAAAGCCCCGGGTGGTGATGAGAGCGGTGCCCCGAGCCGCCCGAGGCTCAAACTAGATATGAACCCCGTGCCGTTGAGCTCGACGAGGAGAGGAAAAAGATCGAGTTAGAGCTCGCGCCTCGCTCGGGGCTCAGGCCCCGCTCGCGCCCCTCCCCTCGGGCGCCGTCCTCAGCTTGCACACGCTCAGCTGAACGACCGTCTTATTCTCCAGGTCTACCAGCGCGGTGGCTTTGCCCTCGCCGGCCTTGACGAGGACCACGAGAGCCTGCGTCGCCTTGAGCTGCACGCTGCCGTCTCCGTAAACCACGACCTTGATCAGGGGGATGACGTTGGTGACGTTATAGCCCGAGCCGATGAGGGCCTCGACGTCGGGGTCACTGGCAGCCACGCTCAGAGCCGCTGCTTTGAAGTCCTCGCTCACCTCGAGCTTGGGCCCTATTTTGAGCGGGGGCGTCCACTTGGCCTTATTCCACATCGGGCCTCCCTGCTTCCAGCCGACGCCGCAGTGGAAGGGGCAGCGAGCTACGCCATAGATCTCGTCTCCGTCGCTGGCCAGAGCCACGGTCGCGACGACAGCCGCCAGGGCGAGGAGCCCCGCCAAGGCGGCCGGCATCGCGAGCCTGACCAGCTCTCCTCTCCGCACGTCTCTCGCCTCGCGACGACCCTGGTGGGGCATCTCTAAAAAGGAGGCCGCGTGCCTTTCCTAGGAACGGAGCCGAAAAGCGTTCCGAGCGGAGTCCCCGTGCTCTTTGAGCGGCGCGATCGGCCGAGGAGCGCGAGGCTTCTCTCGGCTATCGAGGAGCTCGCCAGGCTGTGGGGAGAGCCGAGAACTCTGAGAGAGGTCGCGGAGAGCGCGAGGAGGGTCGAGGAGCGCGCGGTCGAGCTGGAGGCTCTCATCGCCTCGAGGAGCGAGAGGGGAGAGCTGAGGAGGGCCCTGGAGGCCCTGAGGAGGAGGAGCGCGGAGAGGCTGATAGAGGAGATGAGAGCCAGGGCCTCCTCGAGGAGGCTCCGGTTGCTGCCGCGCGACGAGGAGGTGGCGAGGTTCCTAGCGGAGGAGAGGCCGGAGCTCGCGGAGCTCTACGACGATAGCCCGTGGGAGGCGTGCGAGAGGATCTCGGTCGAGACGGGCTACGCGCCCATAGTCGTCGCGTGGTCTCTCCGCTTGCTCGACGAACTGGGCCTCCGCTGAGCCCTCTTGGCCAGCACCCTCCTCTTACCGAGCTTGACTCCCGCGACGAAGAGAGCGTAGTAGGGCAGAGCGAGTATTAGCATGGTGAGTCCGCTGGGGTCCGGAGTTATGAGAGCCGCTATTAACATTATGACGACGAAGGCGAGCCTCGCGTTGAAGCCCTCGAACTTCGAGTAGTCGAGCACCTCGAAGGCGATCAAGTAGTAGACCGCGAGGGGGACGAGGAAGGACGCCCCAGTGGTGAGACAGAGCTTGATTATGAAGCTCAGGAGGTTGTTCACGGTCATGCCTACTATCGCGCTCCCCTCTGGCAGAGGTACCGCCTGGAGCAGCAGCATGATCCTCAGCGTCAGGGGACATATGACGAAGTAGCCGAGGAGGACCCCGAAGACGAATAAGCCCAGGCCGGCCGCTATGCCCCTCTTCGCGGCAGCCTTCTCGTGAGGGTAGAGCGCCGGCTCGATGAAGGCGTAGACCTGGTAGCCTATGTAGGGGGAGGAAACTATGAGCGCGAAGAGCAGGCTGACGTAGAGTAGGACGGCGAAGCCCTCGAAGGCCCCGACGTATATCAGGGTCACGTTGTACGTCCTCCCCATCCACGTGACCGTCTTGGGGAGGACGTACTCGACCATCTCCCTGGCCGCCACCGCGACGAGGGGGACGTAGGAGTACTCGAGACTTATCGGGATGAAGGTTATCACGACGAAGGCTAAGAGGAAGGCTATTATGCTCCTCTTGAGCCTCTCGGCCAGTTCCTCTAGGTGGAGCTCGAGAGGCAGCTCCTCGTCGGGACTCTTCGGCCTCCTGACTACCTTCTTCGGCACGCCGCGCGCCTCGCCCCGAGCGATCGAGCGGCCCGCGAGGGGCATCCGGCCTGCGCGGTTAAATATTACGGGGCCGGAGCTCTCGGGCGAGGACTGCGAGCCGATGCGCAGCTCGGGGCGCGCGGTCTCGGAGATAGCGGCCGCGGTCATGTTGGCCGGCGTGGTGCTAGCGATGGGGGGCCTCATTTACTTGGCTTACTCGGGCCAGCTGAGCTCGTCGAGAATGCTGGTGGAGAGCCGAGTGGCGTCGGCCGAGCTCCTCTCGAGCGAGGCTCTGCCGTCCGTGGCCAGAGCCGTCGTGAGGCCCGAGCTGCGCTCCATTGAGTTGCTCGTAGCGGTGGGCAGAGGCCATTTAGCTATAGCCTCGGTGTACGTCGACGGCACAATGGTCTACGGGCCCCAGGCGGGGTTCGCCCTCGTCAACGGCGCGCCGTCCTCCTACCCGGCCGAGCTGCCGCAGCTCAGCTTAGTCAACTTCACCGTGATCGCTCCCCCCGAGGTCCTGGCGGGGCTGAAGCCCGGCGACGCGGTCGAGGTGCTCATAGTCACGAGGGCTGGCCACAAAGCGGCGGTCCTGGCGGAGGTGCTACCTCGATGACCTCGAGAGCTCGGGGGGTCAGCGGAGTCATTGCGACCGTGATAATAGCGTTGATGATTTCCCTCTTCGTGGCGGCGTCCGCTCTGCTCTACTGGGGATCGCTGAGAGTGCACCAAGAGCAAGAGTACAGACTCGCTAGAGTCGCCGAGGCCCGCATCCTCGAGATGGCGATAGAGGGCGAGTGGAGGTATGACGTGTCGGGGAGGCTCGTCGAGGCTGTCTTGCGCAGCTCGTACAAGGAGCCGGTCGAGGTCCTGGGCCTGATCCTGGTCTATCCGAATGGGAGCGCAATCGTGGCCTCGAGCCCCTCGAGCCCCCTGCCGCCCGGCGGGGAGCTGCGCCTCAGCGCCAGCTCCCCGGTCAAGCCCTCTCTGGTCTTCGTCGGGGTCGCGGCGGGCGAGCTGGCCTCGGCCGTGGTCCGCCTCAAAGAGGCTCCTCTCGCTCCTCCGCTTCCATCGATTTCGCCGTGGGCGCTAGAGCTCCTCCCCAGGCAGTATTCTTCGCCGCTAGTGACGTGGGGCGGCGAAGTCGAGCTGCCCACGGAGGAGGTCAGGAGCGGGAACGTGATCTCGGTCCGCGCGGACGGGAGCTACGGCGACGCGGGGGCCGTGCAGAGGAGAGACGGCGCGGCGCTGGTCGCGTCCTCGAAAATCGCAGGGTTCGGTCTGCGCATCATCGACTCGAGCCTGGTGATCTACGACGATTTCTCATCGAACCCCCTCCCCGCGAGCCGCCTGGTCAGGTTGAGCGGCTCGTGGAGTTGGACCCCACCGCAGCGGACGGTCCAAGAGACTAGCAGCGCTAGGGCGCCGCCGACCGACGAGCACGTCGCGTTGGTCAATACGACGGCCTACGGCGCGCCCGCGCCGGCGAATCTCACGGGCAAGATTTTCTTCGTGATCAAGCTGCGCGCTGATAACAACCAGGACTATCACGGCCTCGTTGTGTTGAACGCCACGGACCTGAGCCCCGGGGGCCGGCCCGGGCTCGTCGAGCTCTCCATCTCGCCGATGTCCGATAAGATCGCCGCTCGGATCTACGAGCCAGCGAGAGGGTGGAGGGAGCTCAACTCCACCGCCTACAACTTCGCCGTTGGCGAATTCTACGTGCTTGTGGCCGAGATAGACCTCGGGGCCAGGTCCTACAGAGGCCTGGCTCTGAGCTCGAGCGGAGCGCTCCTAGCCGAGGTCTCGGCGAGCGCTCCCAGCGTCGAGCCGTCGTACGTAGGCCTGGCGAATTATCGGCCGGCCAGGACGACGTTCGACTACGTGGGTCTGTCGCTCGGCCGAAGCCCCCTGTACGTCTACGTTCTCGGGACGAGCAGCAGCCTCAGCGTGATCCTCTCGACGCCCAACGCGACATTCAGCGGGACCTACGACGAGGGCTTGAGGGGCCACGTGGTGCCGATATTCCCCAACCCGGCGGGCCTGAGCCTCGAGCTGACCAACGCCACGCTGTCCGTCTACAACGGCACGACTCTATTGGCCAAGTATACCGGGCTGGTGAGAGGAGGCGACGTCTTCGGGCTCTTCTTCGAGCTCTCCGACGCGGTGGTAGAGGCCGAGGTCTCGCTCGACGTGAGCGGGGCCCTGGCCTGGAAGTCTCTCCTCGTTGACGCCCTCGCTCAAGCCAACGAGAGCGACGTCTCTCTCGTCTTAGAAGTCTACAACTGGGCCTCGGGGACCTACGAAATCGTCGCCTCGTCGCGCGGAGCTCTCGACGTGCTCAGCGAGCTCTGGAAGGTCGAGAGCTACGTGGATGCGTCGGGCCTCGTCAAGCTGAGGCTGAGTGCCTCGAGCAGCGCCCCCTTCGTGCTGAGCGTGGACTCTCTCACCTCCTCCCTCAAAGTCCTCGTCCCGGGTCCGCCGACTAGCGTGCTGGCGATCGCCGCCGGCGACGAGGTGGACATATATCGAGTAGACGCGGCCGGGGCCTCGGTCTCGGTGAGCCCGCTCCTATCCGCGGCGCTGCCCCCAGGCGCTTCTCCGCCTGGCGCGAGAAGCGATTTGGCTCTGCTAGGCTCATTCGCGTACGCGGCCGTTTACGACGCGTCCAGCGGAAATGTGAGCGTGTATAAGTCGCTTCTCTCGTCGCCCGCGGAGTGGAGCCTATTGGGGGTCTGCCCCGGGGGCTCCGTCGGCTACGCCTATCCCCCCCTCCTAGAGGCCTCGAGGAGCTCGAGATTGCTCGTGCTGGTCCACGGCGATAGGTACTGCGTCTTCAACGCGACGAGCCTTCTTTCCTCGGGCTATTTGCCGACCGGCCTCGCGGCCTCTGGGCCCCCCGGCTACGAGCTCTACGCGGCGTCGGCCTCCTCCGACGATGTCGCCTACTTCACCGTGGTCGATAGCGCAACGAACTCCTCCCTCCTCATGATCTTCGATTTCTCCTCGAGCAGCTTCTCGGAGGGCCCGCCGTTGCCGAGCGGGAGACCGGTGGGGCTGGCGTGGGGAGCCGAGCTGCTGTGGCTCGCTGCTCGAGGAGGAGCGGTCGAGCCCCTGAATCCCTCGACGGGGCTCCCGGAGTCACAGCCTCTCCCTCTGCCCTTCGCTCCGTTAGAGCCAGGCGACAGGCTCGAGTACATCGACGGCCTGCTGGTCTTCGTTAGAGGGGAGGACGGCAGAGAGCTCTGGTGGGCTCGAGTGGGCTGACCCTCGGAGCGTCCCGAGCACGGCGAAATATTTAAAAATGCACCTCCGAGCGGACTGAGAGGTCGCGCGAGAGCATGGCCGTGACCCTAACGTTCGTCAGGCTCTGCCCCGGTTGCCTGAGGCCCCTGATGGAGGAGAGCGAGTTCCGCCTCCTCGCGGCTAGAGCCTCGGAGCTTGACTCGAGATACGCCATCGAGCTCTTCTCGGACCGGGTCAAGAGAACTCTCGCGGCACGAGCCTACGAGTTCATCCCCTATAGGCTCTCGAGGAGAGAGTTCGAGGGGTCGGAGCTCGTGCTCTTCGGCCTCTGCGAGGAGTGCTCCGCGAGGCTCGACAGGAGGGAGGAGGGCTTCGCGTCGTCGATCGCGAGGAACTTAGCGCTCCTCGTAGCCGGGGACAGCCCGGCGAAGGATAGGCTCAGCCCGCCCGAGAGCGCGACGGTCAGAGTCGCGGCTCGATGAGCGAACGCTCGAGCAGTCTCACCAGAGCCCCTCAAGCAGTCTCCTCGCCAGTCTCTTGAGAGACCTCAGAGGACTCATCGGCTCGGGCTCCGGCAGCCTCCCCTCCTCGAGAGGAGGGCCGTGACCGACTTTGTACCTCTTCCTCCTCTCCTCGTCTTCGCTCAAGTGATTATCTCCTCGAGGCAGCCTATCTCGGCGCACTCTCTTATCTCGAGCGCTATTCTCCTGCCCAGGCTCAGGGGCCTCCCAAAGTACAGTTTGCTGTACTGGCTCCCAAGGCCCATGTAGACGTTGGTCCCCCCGCCTATCCTCAGCGCTACGTCGAAGACGACGACGTCGAGATCGGGCGTTATCGCGAGCTGAAGCGTGAAGGGTCCCAATATGCCCGGGGGCTCGAGCCTCTCGGCCGCCTCGACCACTCTGTCTCCCACCTCGAAGAGCCTCTCCAATGCGCTCTCTCTCACGGTGGCGGCCTCGTGGCCTATCTCCACCATCTCGACGCCGAGGACCTCGGAGACCCTGAGCTGCACGTCTGCCGGGAGCCTCAGAAGCCCGTCGAGGCTCGTCTGGATCCTCCTATCGACGCTCAAGAGCTCGACCTCTCCCCTGGCGACGCTGACGAAGTAGTTGACGTTGAAGTGAGCCCCGAGGACCAGCTCTTCGATTGAGGCCCTCGCCAGGTCCTCGCGCCTGACGATCCCGGCCTCCTCGAGTTTGCTCAGCCTCCTCTTCAGGTCGTCGGAGTCGAGGGCAACGAAGAAACCTCTCTCGACGCGTCTCCTGGCGTGTGGCATCTTGACGATGACCGGCACGTCGATCTCCTCGATCGAGGAGAAGACCCTAGGCCTCCTGACCCCCGCCTCGTCCAGGAGCCTGTAGTAGTTCTTCTCGCCGGACCTCTCCTCCCATCTGAGGAGGTACCTGTTGCCGAAGACCGGGACTGGAAGGGAAGATTCTATCGCGTCGTAGCCCACGTAGACCGCCATGCTCCTGTTCGGTACCACGATCGCGCTGCGCCTCCTCAGCTCCTCGACGACGTCTCTCCTCACGATGTCGGAGAACTTGTCGAGGACCACGTGGTGGTCCACGACTCTCTTGAACCTGAAGTAGGTCTTCTCTCTGCCTCGCTGACATATCGCGATGGTCTTGAGGCCCTCATCCTTGGCTCCGTCGAATACGTCGAGGGCCGAGTGGCTAGCTATCGCCGCCACGCTCAGGCCGGCGCGCTCGTAGCCCTCTAGGAGGCTCCTGGCCTTGAATCTGGGCGAGGCGACGCACCGAGCTCTGCTTGTCGGGGGCTCGCGGATAAAAAAGCCGGCGCGCCTCAGAGCCGCGGGGGCCGGCCACGTGATCTCGCGCAAAGAGGTCTCGGAAATGGTCTCGAGGTACGACGCGAAGAGGCTCTCCGTGGCCACTCTAGCGAGCCACACGGCCCTCCAGATAGCCCACGGAGCGAAGAAGGAGGGCCTCGGGACGATCGTGGTGGGGCCCCGCGATAGGCTGAGCTTCTACGCGGAGTTCGGCCACTTGATCGACGAGTTCGTGGAGGTGAGCTCCTGGAGCTCTCTCTGCGACGAGGAGGTGGAGAGGAGGCTCAGAGAGCTCAACGCGATCGTGATACCTCACGGCAGCTTCGTCGAGTACGTGGGCCTCAGCTGCGCCGAGCAGCTCGAGGTCCCGCTATTCGGGCTGAGGCCCCTCTTCAGAGTCGAGGCCGAGCAGAGGAGGAAGATGGAGCTCCTCAGTTCGGCCGGCATACCGATCCCGAGGATCTACGAGATGGGCGAGGAGTTGGAGAGGCCAGCGATAGTCAAGATGCCCGGCGCCAAGGGCGGGAGAGGATACTTCTTGGCCAGATCGAGAGCCGAGGTCGAGGAGGGGCTGAGGAGAGCGGTCGAGGAGGGGCTGCTGAGGGACGCCTCGGAGGCCCTCATCCAGGAGTACGTGGTGGGGGTCCCCGCCTTCTTCCACTTCTTCAGAAGCGTCGTCAGGGGCAGGCTCGAGCTCACGGGAGCCGATATAAGGTACGAAGCCAATCTCGATGGGCTGAGGAGGCTTCCTCCCTCTCTCGCCGAGGGCATCGAGCCCTCGTTCGTCGTGGTCGGAAACGTGCCTCTCACCCTGAGAGAGAGCTTGCTGCCGATCGTTGTGGAGTATGGGAGAAGATTCGTCGAGGCCACGAGGGCTCTCGATCCCTCCGGGATCGTGGGGCCCTTCTGCCTCGAGTCCGTGATAACTGACGAGCTCGAAATCGTTGTCTTCGAGTTCTCGGGCAGGATCGTAGCCGGGACCAATCTCTACGTCGCCGGAAGCCCCTACTCGTGGCTCTACTGGGACGAGCCCATGAGCGTCGGCAGGAGGATCGCGAGGGAGATCCGAGAGGCGGCCGATAGGGGGGCGCTGGAGGTCGTGGTAAGTTGAGAGACGGTTCGGGCTCCGTCGCTCCTGATCGCCTCCTGGCCCTTATTGTATTGGGCCTTCCGCGGAGAATGCGGCGTGCTCGCATCCATGGCCGCGGCCTCGTCAATCCTCTGCGCCGCGGGGGTCCTGCTCTACCCGCTATCTGCGGCTCGCTTGCCGCGCTCAGACTCGACGCTCGCGACGCGCTGGAGGCCCTCGCATCGTCTGCCATCCTCCATTCGGCCTTCGTTGATGGGGCGCTCATGTTGAGAGAGCTCGGTCTCGGGCGGCAAGCGGAGTCGGTCTACGGCAGATTCGCCGGCTCGGCGGCGAAGATGATCCTCGCCCCGGTGGTGGGGGTCGCTGAGGAAATCTATTAGCGGGGGATTCTCCAGAGGAAGCGCATCGTCTCTCGCCTCGGATCGCCGCGATGGATCTCCCTGCTCCCCTATGCCCTCGTCCACCTCGTCTCGGGCCTCGTCACGTTGGTGCTGGCGGCTTTGGTCGCGGGCCTGATCCTCGGGCTGCTCGCGCGCAGGAGAGGAATAGGGGCCTCGTTCGCTCTCCTACGCTCTCCGGCTCTACGTCGTCCTCTACGCAGCTCTCACGGGTTCTCTGCTGAGCTGAGGCTCGACCGCGATAACAGAGATATGAAAGCTCGCTGAAGCTCTTCGAGAGAGGAAAGATCTTGGTCGAGATCGATCCTTTCTGCGGCATGGAGGCCGACGCCTCGAGGGCTCCGCACAACACCGTGTACGAGGCGGAGTCCACCGCTTTTGCTCGAGCGTTTACAAACGAGAATTTTGAGAGGAGAGCCCGGAGAAGTACGCGATGAGAAAGGGCAGCGAGGCACTGATGCTGCTGAGGTCGAGGGGAGATTCATTGAGCTAAGGGAACGTACCACGCGTCGTGCGCCCTCGCGCGAGGCTGAGCCTACGCAAGGCGGGAGCCGAGGCCTCGGTGAGCCCGCGACCGGGGAGGACGGAGTTCGCTGCGACCCCTCGAGGCTGAAGCCGAGAGGCGGTCGAAGCGATCAAGAGAGTTGGCTATGGCGTGAGGCTCGAAGCCCCTCGACGCGCAGTGATAGCTTCTCGGTGGATACGACGAGGAGGCCCGCGCGAAGGGTTTGCTGTCGTCTGCGCGGCTTCGGATGAGAGCCGCCGCTCCGCTGAGGAAGGGATAGAGGGCGAGTTGAGGCCCGGGGCGATAAAGTCGCCGAGATCCGGGAGCAGGGGTTGTGAAGTGTTTTTCATCGTTAGCGGCGACGAGGTCTCGACGATTTCCGCGCCGAGGCGGGAACCCGAGGGCGTAGGCGCGAGTCGCGGAGGAGATGCCAGCGAGAGCTCAACAGACCTTGGAGCCCGGCCTGGCCGCGGCCTCGTTCTCTGGCACGAGCACCACGGGCCTCTCGCCTTGGCCACACCCCGCGGCCAATATCATGCCCTGGCTGACGAGCCCGCGTATTTTCTTGGGTCTCAAGTTAGCCACGACTATCACCTTTCTGCCAACGAGTTGCTCGGGCGAGTAATACTCTCCTATCCCAGCCACGACCTGCCTCCTCCCGAGCTCCTCGCCGAGGTACACCGTGAGCCTGATGAGCTTGGTCCCCTCGACTCTCTCGGCGCTCTCTACAAGCCCCACGCGCAGGTCTATCTTCGAGAACGCCTCGATATCTATTTCGCTGCTCATTATCGAGCCACCGGGGAGAGGGTGAGCCCGAGAGCCTTATAACTCGCTTAGCCCCTACGTGACATTAGCGCTGGTGTGCGGGTTGAGCGAGCACGTAGATCGGGAGCTCGAGGAGCTGCTCGAGAGGCTCGCGCGCGAGACCTTCTCGGGCCCCCCGAGAGAGCTCGAGGAGCTGGAGGAGCAGTGCTGCTCTCCGGGGCTTCTCGGGCCGACCGTCATAGAGGCGACCCGCTCCAGCGAGCTCAGGAGGATCCTGAGGGGATGCAGAGTAGTTGTCGTCACGTTCTACACGCCCGACTGCCCCTACTGTTACTTCTTCGAGCCGGTCTTCGCGAGAGTGGCTTCGGAATATAAGGGCAGGGCGGCCTTCGTCAGGGTGAACGCCGCCGAGGCCCCCCTGATCGCGCAACAGATGATGGTGTTATCGGTTCCTCAGACGGTCTTGTTCGTCGACGGGAGGATGGCGATGAGGATCCCCGGGCCCGTCGACGAGGACTCTCTCTCTCACGTAGTGCGAGAGCACCTGAAGACCGTGGGCTGCATCAATTGAGGAGCCTGACCTCCCCTCTCGAGACCAGCGTTCTCAGCCCTCTCGACAGAAGACCCCTCATGCCGCTCGCGACCTCCTCCCCGCCGACGCATCTGAGCGAGAGTGCTAGGAGAGCCACGGCGAGCGTCTCGAGCGTCTCGCCCTCGAGCTTCACCAGGCCGCGCCTCAGCGCTCTGGCCAACTCCGAGATCACGTGTTTGCAGAGGCAGTAACCAGCTAGCGCTCCGCTCGGGATCTCTATCGAGAGGCCCGCCGCCTCGGCCGCTCGAGGGAGCCTTCTCTCAGCTATGGACGCCGTGAAAATCGCGTCTTCACACGTGCATTTCAATCTACGGCTCGAGATCCTGACGAATCTGAGGACCTCCTCTCTTCTCCTCCTCGCCCCGAGGAGACGCTGAGAGAGCAGAGAGCTCCTGAGCTCCCCCTCGATGACCTCTACTCTCCAGGCGGCTCTCGCGTGGAGCAGGCGAGCTCTCCTGAGTCTCGAGAGCGCGTGTCTCGAGATCAGAGGCCACGAGCTCCCCGCGAGCTCCGCGAGCGCTCTCCTTATCTCGGAGAACTCGTCGGAGCTCGCGCTGCGTTGGTCCTCCACGGAGCCACGCCTCTCCGCCTAGGCGCGCTCCTACGCTCGAGCTCGCCGCCAATATAATGCTCTCAGCCGAGAGCCTCAACCGAGGTAACTCTGCGCCTTGGTCAGTAGAGTCGCGCTCATCGGCTTCGGAGGAGTGGGGCGGAGAGCTCTGCTCGAGCTAGAGCGGCGCTTCCGAGGCCGCGTCGAGGTGGCCGCGGTCTCCTCGTCGAGGGGGGCTGTAATGGTCCAGAGCGAGGGAGACCTGAGGTCATTGCTCGAGCTCTCAGAGCGAGGGCTGAGGCTCGACGCTCACCCGTCCTTCGCCCCGGGGGTGAGCGCGCTGGACGCGGTGGAAGAGGCCAACGTCGACTTGGCTCTCGTGGCTCTGCCCCCCTCCTACGAGACGGGTGAGCCGAACCTCTCCATCTATCGCGGCCTCGTGGAGCTCGGAGTAAGCGTCGTCACGGCTGACAAGACGGGCCTCGCCCTAGACTATTGGGGTCTCCTAAGGGAAGCGGAGAGGAGGGGGCTCTTTGTAGGCTACAGAGCTACGGTCGCCGCCGGGACGCCCGTGCTCGACGCCGTGAGAGGGCTCAGAGGGAGGGAGGTATCTCGCGTGCTGGGCGTGCTCAATGCGACGACCAACTACGTGCTCACACTCATAGAGAGCGGCCTCAGCTACGGTGACGCAGTAAGCAGGGCGGCTCAGGAGGGCCTGACCGAGCCAGACCCGGCCATCGACCTGGAGGGCCTCGACCCGGCTGCGAAGATCGCCATAGTAGGATGCGAGCTGGGTCTGCGCATGACGATGAGAGAAGTGCGGAGGACTCCTCTGAGCTCGGTCGACGAAGATGAGGTGAGAGCCGCGCTCAGGCGGGGGGCGAGGGTCAAATACGTGGCCTCCATCGACGTCGAGGGGGAGAGAGCCGAGGTGACCCCCTTAGAGCTGCCTGCCGCTGACCCTATGTCTCGTCTCTCTGGCGCCAGGAACGCGGTGGCGATCGAGGTGGAGGGCGAGATAATTTACCTAGAGGGCCCCGCCGGTCCCGCTTGGAGGACGGCGAAGGTGATGATGACCGACGTTCTAGACTACCTGAGGGCACTGGAGCAGGGTCAGGCCACGTAGGCTACGGTCCTCACCCACGGAGCCCTCTCGGCCACTAAATGCTTCTTCTCGTAGGAGGCCCTCAGATAAGCGGCCCTCCCCACCGCGTCTATCCTCGTGAGAGAGTGGAGCAGGGGGAGCTTGAGCTCCTCCAGCTTGATCGGCTCTCTCACCTCCCCCTTCGCCACGATCCACGCCTCCTCCGGGACGAGCCTTACCGTGCCTCCGCGGAGCTCGGCCTCCACGACTCCATCGATCAGCAGCCCGCTCCTGGTCTCCTCGACTATCTCGCTCTCCCTCCAGTTGTCCCCGGAGCTGACTACTATCGTCGATTGCATGGCTTTAGGCCTATGGAAGAGGCCTCGAGCTGAGCCCGGCGCGTCGCCGTGGAGAGAGGCCGTCTCTCTCGTGTGGAGGAGGCCAACCGCTACTCCATCCTCTACCAACGTCCTCTTCCTCGCCGACACGGCCTCGTCGTCGAAGAACACGGAGGCTGGGCTCTCGGGGTCGAAGGGGTCATCGTACACGGTCAGACTCTTGCTCGAGACGAGCGTGCCGAGCGCGATATGCTCGGGGACGTCCGCCTCGAGGAGGTGAGAGAGCTCGTGGAAGAAGGCCGCACTCGCTTCCCCCATCAATAGCACGGTCTTGGGGCCTCGCTCGAGGGGGCTCAGCTTCTTGGCTCTCAGGCCCCAGAGAGCCCTCCTCGCCGCCTTCTCGACGAGAGACTCCACGCTCTTGGGGGAGATCTTCGAGGGAGGCCCCAGCACCGCCGCGTGAGCTGAGCCCACGGCCCTAGACCCCTCGAGCCTGGCGTCGGCGTACACGTAGAGCTCGCTCAAGGTCTTTCTCTCCGAGGCAGAGCCCGACGGGTGCTCCAACCTCCTCTCGGTCTCCGAGAACACTAGCACAACCTCGCCGGTGAGGCCCTTCTCCTCCAAGAGAGCTCTGGCGAGGTCGACCGCTCTCATGCCCTCGCCCAGGGGATCGGCGGAGCTCTCGCCGAGCATCACTCTGCCCACGTAGAGGGAGGCTTCGGCCAACTCGGCCGAGCTCTCCGCTCTCTCGCTCCCCGCTAGACGGAGGGCCTCTTCTTCTAGGACGTCCCAGGCCACGGGTCTCGTCGTCGAGCAGATGACCCAGCCTCTATTTGTGGCAAGCCTCACGGCTCTAGCCGACGATCTAGACTCGTTGACCTCGACGTCTCCCCTTCTCCACGCGATCTCGAGAACGCTCTCCGAGTACTCCACGCGGTCTCTGTACATGCGCGGCGATCCCCAAGCCCCGAGAGTTCGTAGGCTCGAATTGACCCAAAAAAGCTAGCCGCGGGACTCGAAGCTCCGGGAAGCTCGCTGCTCGACCGGCAGGCTCACGCAGGTTTTTAGTCGGGGAAGCGTTTCGCGCGAACGCGGAGGTCGCCGCTCTCGATGAGGAGAGAGCTGGCTGTGCTCCTGCTCCTGGGCCTGGTCTCGCTAACGGCCGACGTGGCCTACGAGGGGGCTAGGTCCGTCAGCGGGCCGTTTCTCGAGAGCCTCGGCGCCGCCCCATTGATGGCAGCTATCGTCGGGAGCGGAGAGCTCCTGAGCTACGCGATGAGATTTTTGGGAGGCTACGTAGCCGCGGCATTCATGTCATCGACTGTGCTCTGGGCAATCGTGATAGCGGGCTACGCCGTCAACCTCGTCGTCGTGCCTCTCTTGGCTTTCGCCGGTCAGTGGGAAATCGCCGTGGCGTTGTACCTGGCCGAGAGAGTGGGCAAGGGGCTCAGAACCCCGGCTCGAGAGACGATACTGGCCGAGGTCTCCTCGAGCATTGGGCGGGGCAAGGGCTTTGGGATCCACGAGGTATTAGATCAGGTGGGAGCCTTCGCCGGTCCCCTGGCGGTCTCTCGGGCTTTGAACGCGGGCGGCTACTCCCTGGCGTTTTTGTCCCTCTCGCTGCCGGCCGCGGCGTCAGTGGGACTCGTCGCCGCGGCCGCACTGATGTATCCCAAGATAAAGTCTGTGGATCGCGGGTCCGCGCCGTCCGCTGGCCTCAGAGGCCTCCCGAGGAGGTTCTGGCTCTACACGGCGTCGTCCTCTCTGCTTCTGGCTGGCTATATTCACTGGTCCATCGCGTCGATGTACATAGCCTCGGAGAAACTTGCCTCTGCGTCTGATATAGCCCTCGCGTACTCCGTGGCCATGGCGGTCGACGCGCTAGTAGCTCTGCCGGCTGGCATTATGTACGATAAGCTCGGCCTGAAGAGCCTCACCCCTGCTCCCTTGCTCGTCACTCTGATCCCCCTCTTCATGTTTCGCTCGGAGATCTCGGCTTCTCTCTACGTCGTCGGAGCCCTCTGGGGGGTAGTGATGGGTCTCTACGAAACCAACATGAGAGCGGCCGTCGCGGATCTCGTGGAGCCGCGCGACAGATCGATGGCCTATGGCACCTTCGGCCTAATGACGGGGGCTTCGTGGTCAGCCGGGGGCTTCGTCTTCTCTTCCCTCCTGAGTCGCGAATCCTCGCTGCTCCTCTATGTCGCGTTAGTCGAGGCCCTCTCTCTGGCCTCTCTCCTCTGGCTCGCGAGGAGCGATGAGCGGTGAGAGTCGCGGCGCGAGAGAGCCGGGCCTCACCAAGCTCTCAAAACGATGAGAGTATTAGTCGAGGCCACTCCCTCGGTCCTTCTGAGGGAGTCCACGAGCTTATTTATTGTCTGAATGTTCGGCGTCGATGCCACGACCACCACGTCGTACTCTCCGGCCACCTCGTAGACTTGATCTGCCATGTCCAGCTCGGCGATCTTCTTAGCGACGGCGGGGACGTCGTAGCCTGGGAGGACCTTGAGTAGCACTACCGCCTTGACCTTTTGAGCGATCTCGTACTCTATGGTGAATCTCTTGATGATGCCCGAGCCGACGAGCTTATCGACCCTCTTCTTCACGGCGGTCTTGCTGACGCCGAGCCTCTCGGCGAGCTCTCTGTAAGAGATCCTCGAGTTCCTCTTGAGGAGTTCCAACAGCTCCAGGTCCTTCTCGTCGAGCCTCAGGGGGCTAGAGTCGCTCCGTTCCGACAATCACCGTGCCACCTCCTCTCAAGGCCTCCCCGATGGGGTCCTCCGTGAGGCCGCTGGCTATGACGGCTCGGCCCACGCCGCGCGAGACGGCTTCGGCCGCCAGAGCGAGCTTCCTATTCATGCCAGGCCCCACTCGTTCGGCGAGCAGCGAGGCCTCGGAGGGCGAGAGCCTCTCGACGAGGGAGCCGTTCACGAATACTCCCGGCACATCTGTGAGCAACACGAGAGCCTCGGTCCTGAGAGCCTCGGCGAGCCTGGCCGCCATCTGGTCTCCGTCCACGTTGAGGGGGACGCCGTCTCCGTAGGCTATTGGCGCGATCACGGGGACGTGGCCGAGCTCCAGGAGGCGCTCGATGAGCGAGGCGTCCGCGCTCGTTATCTTGCCCGTGTAGCCTCCCTCAACCAACATCTTCCTGCCCCTCTCGTCGACCGCTATCAGCTTTTTCTTCCTCTCGGCAATCACGAGCGCTCCGTCGAGCCCGCTCAGCCCCACGCTCTTGACCCCGCGTGCCAGCAAGCCGGCCACTAGCCTCTTGTTGACGAGGCCGGCCATGACCATGAGGTAGACTTCGAGCTCTTCCCAGCTTGTGTACCTACTCCTAATGCCGCTGGGACTGACCAGGAATCTGGGTTGAATGCCCAGCTTCTGGCAGAACTCGGTGACCTGGTCTCCCCCGCCGTGAACGAAGACAAGCCTGGTCCCAGATTTCCACGCTGCGGCCAGAGAGTCTAAGAGTCTCTCGAAGTTGCTCTTCAGGACCCTCCCGCCGACTTTAACTACTATCGTCACGCTGAGCTCACCTAAGCAGGCCTCACCGGGGGCAGCACGAGCCCCGCGGTCTCGTCGAGGCCCAGAGCCACGTTGAGAGCCTGAATGGCCTGACCCGAGGCCCCCTTGACTAAGTTGTCTATGGCGGCGAATCCCGAGACCCTCGAGGTGTAACTCTCCAAGGCGAAGCCCACGTCGGCGAAGTTGCTGCCCACGACGTTCTTAGCGTCGGGTAGCTTATGAGGGGTGGCATAGGTTATTCTGATGAACGGGGATCCCCGGTAGAATCTGGCGTAGGCTTTCCACAGCTCCTTCTCGTCTACGTCTACCGCGAGCCAGGAGTGGACGCTCGCGAGCGCCCCCCGCACGCTGGAGACGGCGTGCGGAATCAGCGACGCTCTCATCCTCTTCCCTCCGGCGAGCTTCGACGCCTCTTGGAGGAACTCCTCGAGGTGTCTATGCCCCCAGGCCTCGTACGGTCTTATGGCGCCCTCCCTCTCCGGGTGGTGGCTCCCCTCGTAGGGCCTCCTGCCCGCCTCGCTGCTCCCCACCTTGACATCTATAATCAGAGTGCTTAGGTCCGCGATCCCCTCTTTGATGAGGGGGGCCGCGGCCAGCAGAGCCGCCGTGGAGTTGCAGCCGGGCGATGCTATGAGCTTAGCCCCTCGGAGTTCCTCTCGATTCAGCTCGGGTAGCCCGTAGACGAACTTGGAAAGCAGGTCGGGGTACGGGTGCTCGAAGCCGTACCAGACCTTATATTTCTCGGGGTCCTTGAGCCTGTAATCCGCGCTGAGGTCGACGACTATTGTGCCGACCTCGGCGAACTTGGCCGTGATGTGTATGCCCTCGCCGTGCGGCAAGGCGTTGAAGACCACGTCGACATCTGGGAGTGACCCCCCGCTCGGGTTCTCGAACCTGAGATTGGCGTAGAAGCCCTTCAGGTGGGGGTGAGCATAATAGACCGGCTTATCGCTGTAGGTCCTCGAGTAGACCTTCTTCACCTCGATCTCGGGGTGGAGAGCGAGGAGCCTCAGGAGCTCCCCGCCCGCGTACCCGGAGGCTCCCAATACGGCCGCCGCGCGCAAGGAGCATCACCGCCGCTCAGACAGCCGCCGCGCACTCATCCGCTAGGTCGCCCGGCCCCGACGTGGGGCAAGCTCGTCATTGCGGATTCAGCGCTTATTAGCGCGGCGGAGGGCTATAAGCTGAAGGGAGCAGAGCCGCGCGTTGAGCTCAACGACGCCGAGAAAAGTGAAGATCGTCGCCTTCGACATGGACGGAGTCTTGGTGCCTCACAAGAACAGCTGGGACCTAGTCCACGCTCGGTTCGGAGTGCTGAGAGAGGCAGAGGAGCTCGCTCTCATGTTTCGGAGAGGCGAGATAGATTACTACGACTGGCTCTATTTATCCACGCTGCTCTGGCTCAAAGCGAGCGGGGGGACCGCGAGCAGGAGAGACCTAGAGAAGGTCTTCGAGAGGGTCGACGTGGATCCACGCTTCCTCGACGTTATCGAGAGGCTGAGATCTGAGGGGAGGAAGATCGTCATAGTGAGCTGCGGCGTCAGCGTCCTCGTCGAGAAGATAGCCAAGAGAGTCAAAGCCGACGAGTGGCACTCCAGCCTGCTCGTCTTCGACTCGCGCGGTCGCCTGGTACCGGGGGGTATTCCGAGGGTCGAGGCGGGCGGCAAGGGGAGGGTCCTGTTGGAGGTTGCCGAGAGGATGAGGGCTAACCGCTCTGAGCTAGCTTTCGTTGGAGACAGCGTGTGGGACAGAGAGGCGTTCGCCGTGGCCGGCCTCCCCATACTCTACGGGGACGACCAGGTCGAGGCGGAGGTGTGCGCGAGAGCTCGCTCGCCCGAGGAGATCCTCGATATAGTGTCCAGTTACGAGAGGGGAGCGCTCGAGTGCGAGGACCGTGCCAAATAAATATCCGAGTCGATAACAGAAACTGAGCAAGCGGGCGTGGAGAGAGGTCAAAAGAGGGTAATGGGCAGCGGAGACGAGCTCGGCGCGATATGCGCGGGTCTTCCCCCGGAGTTGTGCGAGCAGCTAGCTCGAGAGCAGCAGATCATCAAGATTCGGCTCGAGAAGAGGAAGTTTGGCAAAGAAGTTACCATCGTCGAGGGCCTCGATGAGAGGGAGCTGAGCCTCAAGAAGCTCGCCTCTCAGTTAAAGTCTAGGCTAGCGACCGGCGGAACGGCTAAAGATGGGAGGATAGAGCTTCAGGGAGATCACAGGCAGGCCGTCCGCGAGATCCTGGAGGAGATGGGCTTCCCCCCGGAGAACATCATTGTTATCTGAAAATCATAGAATTTTTATAAATAAAAAACTTACATTATGAATTTAAGTCAAGACGCGAAAAGCTTATTCGAGGAGCCACGACGCCGCTTTTAAATCTATCTCGCATCGCGGTTGCGATCCCGCTCTACTTAGAGGTTGGTGAGCCGTGAGTAGAGCCGAAGAGCGGCCCGAGAAGAGCGAGTCAGCGGAGTGCCCGCCCGACGCCGTGGTCTTCGACCCAGAGAGAGGAGAATACATCTGCGCCGCCACCGGAGAGATCATAGAGTCTAGGCTGGTCCAGCAGGGCCCTGAGTGGAGGGCGTTCACGCCTGAGGAGAAAGAGAAGAGGAGCAGAGTGGGCGGCCCCCTCTCGCCCACGATACACGACAGAGGACTCAGTACGATGATAGATTGGAGGGACAGGGACGCCACCGGCAGGAGGCTCGAGCCAAAGACGAGGCTCGAGTTCCTCAGGTATAGGAAGTGGCAGATCAGGAGCAGAATACAGAGCGGCATCGATAGGAACCTGGCTCAGGCGATGAACGAGCTCGAGAGACTCTCCAATCAGCTCAGGCTCTCTAGGTCGGTTCAGGAGGAGGCAGCCATAATCTACAGGAAAGCCGTCGAGAGGGGCCTCGTGAGGGGGAGGAGCATAGAGAGCGTCGTCGCCGCGGCGATATATTTGGCCTGCAGATTGAAGAGGGCTCCGCGCTCCTTAGACGAAATAGTCCTCCACACGAAGTCTAACAGAAAAGAGGTCGCCAGATGCTACAGGCTTCTGGTGCGCGAGCTACAGATAAGAGTACCTCTCGCCAATCCTCTGGACTACCTCCCCAGGATGGGCAGCCTCCTCGGCCTCAGCGGTAGGGTCCTGAAGAGGGCGGCCGAGATAATCGAGGCCGCTAGGGAGCACGCCATAACGGCCGGCAAGGACCCGGCGGGCCTCGCGGCCGCCGCCATATACCTGGCTACCCTGCTCGAGAACGAGAGGAGGACTCAGAAGGAGATAGCCAACGTCGCCGGCGTGACCGAAGTCACGGTGAGGAACAGATACAAGGAGCTCGTAACGACTTTGAAGCTCGAGGTCCCGCTCGAGGAGAAGATCTGAGCTCGAGAGTCCCCGCTCAGGAGCCGCCCCGGGCTTTGAGTCTGAGCACGCCAGCGACCCCCCCGAAGGCTCTCGAGAGCCACTCGTTCTCGGGGATGCTGCTCGGTACTATCACCACCTCAGCCCCGGAGGACGAGGCCTTGCTCTTCAGCTCCTCTAGCTTGGGGTGATCCTCGACCACGATCAGGGTCTCGAGGACCCTGCTCTCGATCGCGCTCGAGACCTCGCTCTCCCCGAAGACGGCCAGTCCATCATCTCTCGCCATGTGGACCTTAAGCTCCTCGATCTTGTTGACGATCCGCGCGTACTTGTTGCCTTGGATGACGTTCTCGGCCTTCAGCACCATTTCCCTCAGCCCGACCTCCCCCTGGTAAGCCACGTCGATGAGCGTCGGCAGGACTAGAGCTCTCAGCCTGTGGTCGAGGTACTCGCCGCTCACGAAGTCCTTCTTACTGTAGCCAGGTCCCCCGATCAGCAGGCCTCTCAGCCTCCCCTGCGCTAAGTAGGGCTCCAGGAGCTCTTTGGCTCGCTCGGCCACCTTCTTGTAGAAGTCCTCGACCATCTGCTCGATTATTCTGTCGTACCTCCTCTGGCTCTGCCCGCCTTTGCTGTGTTTGCCGGGAATGTAGTCGGCCAACTCGTCGAGGACGGTTATCCTGTTACCGGCCAGAAGGCCTATCGTGGCCTCGTCCCTCTCCACGATTATCAAGCCGTAGAGCTCCTTCTCCTCCAACATGTCCTCGAGGAACTCAGTATGGAACCACTTATCGGTCCTGTAGAAGAAGACGCGAACGGCCTCGGGCGGGGAGAAGGCTACGCATATCTCGTCCCTGTTATCGGAGTCTTTCCCGCAGAATAGGGCTAGGCCGTTCTCGGGGATCTTCTGAATCATGGAGAGCCTCTCGAGAGCCATGGTTAGAGCCGCTTGGACGGCGTCTTTCGTCCTCTTGAGCTTTATGTTATCCGTTATGCTGAGCTCCTGCCTCAGCAACGAGATCACGTCGCTGACGGGCCTGCCGGGCGGGACGTAGAGCGAGAGCAGAGTGGTGGCCGGGGCCTTCCACGTCTTGAGCTCTCTCACTATTTGGGCTAGAGTCGCTCGATCGACCTTCAGCTTCCCCTCGAGAGCCGCGGGCACGATCGCCCCTCCCTCCAGAGCATAAGCTATTGAAACTCTATTATCTTTGAGCGATCTACCCCCGTAGCGGTCGAAGCTCTTGGAGGATCTAGCGGAGCTGGCCGTGGAGAGAGCCCTCGAGCTCGGGGCGGATTACGCGGAGGCCAGAGTCCACTCGATCGTCGGAACGGGGCTCCACGCGAGGAACGAGTCACTCGTGGGAGTCGAGGCTCGCAGATTTCTCGGGCTCGCCGTCAGAGTCATCGTCGACGGAGCCCTGAGCTTTACGTCGACCTCCCGCCTGACGAGAGAGGAGGCTAGGAGAGCGGCCGAGGCCGCCTACTCCTCGGCCAGGGCGCTGTCAGCGCACGTCAGACGACCCGTCGAGTTCTCGCGGGAGAGGCTGGGGAGAGCCGACGTCGCGGTGAGGCCGAAGAAGGACCCCCTCGCGGTCTCTCGCGAAGAGCTCTCGTCTCTCGCGAGGGAGCTCTGGAGCGGCGTCTCGAGCTCTGCCTCGAGAGTAAAGGTCAGCGTGCTATATCAGCACGTGCTCGTTTGGGTAGAGGAGAAACTAATCGTTAACAGCGATGGGGGGATGGTGCGGTCCTACACGCCCAGGAGCTCCTACTTCTACAATCTGGCGCTCTCGTCGGAGAAGGGGGCTCTCAATAGATGGTACGAGCTCTCGGCCTCGGGGGGTCCAGAGCTGCTCGACTCGTGGAGACTGAGCGAGAGGCTGAGCGACGAGCTGATTAGACTGGAGAGAGTGCTCGTCGAGGGCAGGTCTCCTCCCTCTGGCAAATTCGACGTTGTTCTCGGGAGCGAGATTGTGGGTCTGGCGGTCCACGAGTCCTGCGGTCATCCTCTCGAGGCCGATAGGATCTTGGGGAGAGAGGCAGCGCAGGGAGGTAGGAGCTACGCCGGAAGAGACGCGATTGGCACGAGGCTCGGCGGCGAGATCGTCAGCGTAGTCGATGACCCAACCATACCCGGAAGCAACGGGTTCTATCTCTACGATGATGAGACCGTGCCAGCGAGGAAGAGATACTTGATGCGGAGGGGGGTGATCGAGGAGCTCCTCCACAACAGGTGGACTGGGTCGGTCTTCGGCGTGGGGAGCAACGGGTCGGCCAGGAGCTCGAGCCACGTCGGCGAGCCGATAATCAGGATGGCCAACACTTACATGGAGCCGGGGGACCACTCGCTCGAGGAGCTACTCGAGGGATTGAAGGAGGGGATCTACGTGAGGAGCTACATGGAGTGGAACATAGACGACAGGAGGTGGACTCAGAGATACGTCGGCCTCGAGGCCTACTACGTGAGGGGGGGCGAGCTGCTGCATCCCCTTAGGAACGTCGCTATGGAGCTCACCACGGCCGAGCTCTACTCGAATATAGATGCCCTGGGCCGAGAGCTTGAGTTCCACGCCGGGGTGTGCGGGAAGGGCGAGCCGAGTCAGGGCGTCCCGATATGGGCCGGAGGACCGCACGCCAGAGTGAGAGGAGTCAGGGTGAGGGCATTTGCGTGAAGCCTCGTTGAGCGAGCCGCTGCGGCTCGGCGAGAAGATTCTGAGCTCTCTGCGCGAAGTGGCCGATGAGGTTGCGGTCTTAGTCTTGGAGATCGACGGCCTGATGGTGAAGCTATATGATGGGGAGCCCAGCGTGGCTCAGAGCTGGAGAAGGACCTCGGTTGGCCTCTACGTTGGAAGGAGCGGCAGGCTCGCTGTGCTATTCGTCGATTCCTCCGACCCGGAGGAGGTGGCGCGAGCGGCCTCGGAGACGGCCAGAGAAATCGAGCTCCTGGAGCCGTCACTTTACGGAGTCGAGCTCCCGGAGCCTGAGCGCCACGAGCCTCTGAGGGACTCGTTTGATGGCCGCGTCGAGGAGGTCCTGAGCGAGCCGAAGAAGCTCGTCGAGTTGGTGTTCGGGACGGCGCGAGCCGGGGAGTCCGGCGCCTCGGGCATGGTGAAGGCCGGGATCGTCAGGAGGGCCCTCCTCACTTCGAGAGGCTTCGAGGGCGAGGATATCCGCACGTTCTTCGGCGGCTACTTCAGGATCTTCGGGGAGAAGTGCAGCGGGCAGTGGGCCTTCACCTCGACCAAGCTGAACGAGAAGTTGCTCGAGAGATCGCTCGAGAGAGCTCTGGAGCTCTCGCGCCTCGCCCTACCGCGCGTCGGCGTCGAGCCCGGCAGGAAGACGGCGCTCCTGTCTCCGATGGTCGTGGCGAACCTCGTCAACTACGTGGCGGGGGCAGCGAGCGCTCTGGCGATCGACCTCGGCTTCAGCTTTCTCGCTGATCGAAGCCCGGGCGACGTCGTGGCGAGCGAGGAGTTCACGCTCATCGATGCCCCGAGGAACGCCGATCTTCCGAACGCAGCCTCGTTCGATGACGAGGGGCTCGCCACGCGCGATAAGCCGATCATTGAGAGAGGGACCCTGAGGAGCCTGTTGCACAACTTTAGGACGGCGGCCAAGCGGGGAGCGAGGTCGACGGCGAACGCCGGCTGGATCGAGCCGAGGCCTTGGAACCTCGAGGTGGCTCCCGGCGATTGGGAGCTCGAGGAGGCTGTGAGGGAAATGCGCGAGGGGCTTATCGTGACGAACAACTGGTACACCAGGATCCAGAACGCGATCGAGGGCAGCTTCAGCACCGTGACGAGAGACGCGCTGATATACGTGAAGAGTGGCGAGCTCGCTGGATTGATCGAGAGGGCGAGGATCGTTGACACGCTACCAGGTCTCCTCTCTAAGATAAGAGGCGCCACGGTTGAGCGGTGGCCCATAGAGTGGTGGGACGCCGACATACCGACGCTCTGCCCCTACCTGCTCGTCGAGGACGTAGGCTTCACGACGGTGGACTAGGCGTCCCCGGCCCCTCCACCAGCTTCCTAGCGAGCCTCCCGGTGCCCAGCAGCCTCCAGGCGGCTAAGCCGAGCAGAGCTCGCCCATAGCAGTCCGTTATCTGAGTAGCCCACGCCCCGGGAGCTCCGTGGCTCGCTGCTAGGATCTGCGCAGGCAGAGCTCTCAATAGCACCACCGACGCGATCGTTATCAAAGTGGGAAGCTCTACTCTGCCCATTCCACGGATCGCCCCGAAGATCGCGGAGCTGAGACCGAGACCGACCTCGCTGGCAGCCGCCATTAGCAGATAGATCATCGTGAGCCTCTCGACGAGGGGGTCATCGACGAAGATCCCCCCGACGAGAGGCGAGAGAGACGCCAAGAGCGCTGCGGCCGCGCCCATCCACGCGACCCCGATCTTGGCCCCTTCTCTGACGACTCTCGAGGCGCTCTCGGGACTCGCGGCTCCCACCGCTCGCCCAGCCTCGATGAGCGTCGCCAGGCCCACGGCGAAGCTCGGCTGGATGATCAGCATCTCCACGGTCACGCCTATGTTGTGAGCCGCCAGAGCCTCGGTGCCCCCCCGCGCCACGGCATTGATATAGACGTTCTGAGCCGCGCTTGCCGCGAGCCTCTCGGCCGCGAGGGGAGATCCTGTCGCCACCGCGGCGAGGGCTAGCCTGCCCGGCCTAATCGAGGGCCTGATCGGAATCGGCGGCTCGAAGAGAGCGTAGGAGGCCAGACCGACGTAGCTCGCGAGCGATGCTCCCAGGCCCGCGCCGAGCGCCCCCATGGGCTCGAGCCCGGCCCACCCGAGCGCTAGGCCGGGGATCAGGATCGATCCCGCGGCAGCGGAGACGACGGAGCTCAGCGCCGCGGGCCAGGGCCTGCCGCCGCACCTGTAGGCCGCGCTCAACACGGAGCCGACCATCGTGGCCGGTGCCGAGAGGATCCTCGCCGACGCGTACCTCAGCCCGACGTCGACAACCTCGCTGTTTCCTCTCGATACGACCCACAGATAGCCCTCGAGCCATAGGGGAGACGAGCACACCACGAGGAGGGACGCCGCCGTGGAGAAGCTCAGGGTCTCCCCGATCACTCTGCTCGCCACGCCCTCTCTGCGAGCCCCGAGAGCCTGCGAGGCGAGCACCATGACGCCATTCATGAAGACCTGCGAGAGAGCGCCGAGGAGCGCGAAGAGATACGACACCGCTCCCGCCGCCGCGACTGCCGCGACCGATACGCGGGATAGCGTCGCCAGAGCGACGAGGCTGAGCACTGACTCGTTGACCAGGCCAACGGCTATGGGGAGAGCCAGGCTCGCCACCCCGCTCTGAGACGCTCGCTCGGCGGGCGCGCCACAACGCAAATTAATGCCCCCGCTCCCTCCCTCGATCAGCGCCTCGAGGAGCGCATAATCCGCGTATGCGAGACCTCAGGAAATATTTCGATTTCGTAGACTTCGGGGAGATCTGCAGAGATTGTCGCGAGAACTGCTGCAAGAGGTTCTACGCGGTTCTCCTGCCGGACGAGGAGCACGAGTTCGCCGATTTCTCGGACGAGGTCGAGACCCCCGAGGGCAGAGTCAGGACCCTAGGATCGCCTCGCGGGAAGCAGTGCCCCTTCTTGGATCAGCGCGGCTGGTGCACGATCTACCCGAGGAGGCCCTATGATTGCAGGACCTGGCCCATTCTGCTCTACTACGATATCGAGAGGAGAGAGAAGGTAGCTTACCTGGACCTCGACTGCCCGGCTGCCGCTCAGGGCAGAATACCGAAGGAGCTCGTGGACAGAATCATCGAGACTTACAAGAGGCTCGACGTGGACGAGAGCTGGCTCAAGAGATTCACGCTGGCTCCCTGGCCCAATAATCTCGTAGAGCTGGCCAGGTGGCGCTGAGCCCGAAAGCCCCTAACTTTTTCTCCCCTCTCGCAGCTCTCGCTCGTTGATCGTGATCGAGAGAGGGCGGACTAGCCGTTCGGTGAGGCGCAGGACAGGTCTCTATGTTATGACGCGTTCGCATGTCATCGGAGAAGGGGAGAGCGCGGCGGAGAGGAGCCCTCTCGGCGCTGATCGCCGTCCTGCTCCTAGTGGTTGGAGCATTTACCTACATGGCCTGACAGGAGACGGTAACCCCGGCAACCTTTACGAGGACGGGGCTTAGGATGACCACGGTCATCGTGACGCCGGGGCTGAAACTCAATTGATAAGGCCGTGGAGGATAAGCTCGATGTTCAGGACAGCGATCGCACCGCGTTTCGATGACCCTAGAACCAGTGAAATAGAGGGGATGAATGTAAACCCAATGTGAGGTTGCGGGGCTGCCACTTCGTTCCTCGGGCTGCCCCGATGCTCGCCGAGTGGGGCCGCTCGGCCCACGGCAGGTACCTGCCGGAGGCTAAGGAACGAAACATCGCGGTCGCGGTGACAGAGGATGGGGCGCCGGCCTTCGTGGACTATGACTTCAAGGGTCCCTCCAGAGCGGCCTGCCAGCAGCATCACACGTGGAAGGGCTTCGCCAACCGAGCAAACAACCCATCGCCTATAACCCAGCCAACAACACGCTCTTTCTGAGCAGGCAATAGGGGGCCGCTGTACTGCTGGACCTGTCACAGAGTCGAGGACGGGACCTACGCGCTGAGGAATCCGGGCAAGATCTACCTGCTCTGCAACGTTGCGACCCCGCTCCCGGATAACCGATGCACGAGGGGAGGCCCTACGCGACCTTCAACTCTCACGCCCTCATCGAGAACACCTGCATCTCCTGCCACATGCCGAGGGCCAATCGCACCTTTATCGCCGTAGTGGAGGACGCCGGTGGAGTAATCGACGTGAAGGCCTTCGACACGGTTTGCTCCAAGTGCCACGCCGACAAGCAGAAGCTCTTGAGCGCGCTAAACGACGCCGTGAAAGGCTACGAGGCCTCGCCGAAAGTGGTCGAGCAGCTCCTCGCCGGGAAGGGCATCTACTACAACATTGGGGCCTATCCGTGCTTCTACAAGACGCCAGATCCAGCTCAACACGTCACGGCTAACGCCTTCACCGCCTGGCCCGATAGAGACGCGCTAGGAGCGGCTTCAACCTCAACCTGTTCGCTCACGAGCCAGGAGCCTTCGTCCGCAACCCGAGGTACGTGAAGCAGGTCATCTACGACACGATAGACTTCCTGGACGACGGGCAGCTCAACGGCTCGGTGATTCGATACCGTGACGGGCCCCGTGGCCAGGGCCTACCTACAGGGAGCCGGTAGATGACATATAACACAAAAATTTTTAAAATTTTTAGAAAGAAAGATACCTCTCTGATCCGCAGAGGGGGCACTTAGCCGGCGGGGTCCTGCCGAGGTGCGTATGGCCGCACCCCTCGCAGATCCACACTCCCTCGAGGGGGACGTCTTGCCCTCGGTCGACGTGCTCTTTGGCCCACTTGTATATCGACGCGTGGACCCTCTCGGCCTCGAGGGCAAGCGAGAAAGTCCTCGCGGCCTCCTCGTCGCCTCTCTCCCTCGCCAAGCCAATGAAGGAGGGGTACATTGTGTTTACCTCGTAGAGCTCTCCGGCTATGGCGAGCTCCAGGTTACTCGACGTCGTGCCGAGCCTAGTCGGAGTCCCCGCGCAGGCTCTCTGAGGATACGAGGTCTGCTCCGAGGCTCCGAGGTGGTTCCTGGCGTGGATCTGCTCGGCGAAGGCTATGCCCTCGAATATTCTCGCTAAGTTGACGTAGCCCTCTCGCCTGGCCACCTCGGCGTACGCTCTGTACCTGGACTGAGCCATGGACTCTCCGGCGAAGGCCGAGAGCAGGGCCTCCTGAACTTCGGGGGACCTCAAGCTGCTCGCCCTAGTTGTCATGCGAACTCACTCCTTAATAAATCTATCTATTAAGTTAGCTTTACTAAAAGCAAAGTGCCGCGCTTCGTTCTGACGCCTCCAAGGGGGCCCCTCATCGCTATATAGCTCCGCTCGCCCGAGATCCCTCCGGGGGCGAAGAGGTGAGCCGAGCTCGCTCGAGCCTCCGCGAGGCCAAAGCGCTAGGCGTGGCGGGATCCGCGCTACTGCTATTGGGGTCGCTAATGCTCCTGAGCCTGCTCGCGGCGGCCTCGGGGGTCATCTCGATAGTAGTCGGCCTGCTCTGCATCGGCTTGGCGCTAAAGCGTTTGTCCGACGCGTCGGGTAGGCCGAGGATCCTCAGAGACTTCCTAGCGGGCGTGGCCGTCGGGGCGGCGGGGGCCGTCACGGCCCTCTCTCTCGGCTTGGCGACTCTCATCGATATCGCGAAGCACGATCGCTCGCTCTCGATCATCGCGGCCGCCAGCGCGGCCGCGGCGGCGCTGGTCGCTCTGTGGCTGTCGCTGAGCGTCTCCGGCTGGCTCCTCAAGAAGTCTCTCGATGGAGCGGCCGCGGCGACAGGGGTGAAGCTCTTCTCGACGGCTGGTCTGTTGTACTTCATCGGAGCTCTCCTCGTCGTGACCTTGATTGGAGCCCCGATTATCGTAGCCGCGACCGTCTTAGCGTTGGCGGCGTTCCTATCCATGCCGATGGAGGTAGAGCGGGCCGAGGAAAGCGGGCCGAGGGCCGAGCCGTGAGGAGGCCCTGCTCCGTCTGCGGCTCAGCGGCTGTAGCCGTGGACGACGCCTCGCGCGAAGCACTCTGCGCTCAGCACTACGTGGAGCGCGTCCAGAGAAGAATCGAGAAGATCGTGCGCCGCGCGATAGGAGCGGGGAGGAGGCGCGAGAGAGTCCTCGTGGCGGTGTCCGGCGGGAAGGACAGCGCCGTGGCCGCCCACGCGCTGGCCTCGCTCTCCGATAAGCTGGGCCTCGAAGTCTCCCTCATTCACCTCGAGCTGGGCATAGGGGGGTACTCCGAGGCCTGCGCTGGAGCGGCTCGGCAGCTCGGCCGACTCCTAGGACTCGAGACGGTCGTGGCGAGAGCCAGAGAGCTCCTGAGAGGCCTGGGAGTCCCGGAGCTCTCGAGAGCCGCGAAGAGGCCGACCTGTAGCGTCTGCGGGCTCCTAAAGAGGTACTTGCTCAACGCCGCCGCTCTTGCGGGAGGATTCGACTACGTGGCGACGGGTCACAACGCCGACGACGTGGTGGCGTATTACCTCAAGGGGCTGTTCGTCGGGGGGTCCGAGTACAGCGAGAAGCTCAGGCCTGCGAGTCCTCCCGCGCTCGGGGCGGCGGGGAGGCTGAGGCCCCTCTTCGAGGTGTCCGAGCACGAGTCCAGGACTTACGCTCTGCTGACGGGCCTCCCCGTGGTCTGGGAGGAGTGCCCCCTCAAGCCCCTCGACTCGGTGGAGCAGCTGATCAAAGAGTTCGTCTCGAGGATCGAGGAGAGGGCGCCGGGCTCCAGGGCGAGGCTCCTGAGGAGGCTCTCGGGACCGATCGAGGAGAGGGCTAAGCTCGAGGCCTCGACGTGCTCGACGTGCGGCTCGCTGTCGTCGAGCAGAGAGTGCTCGTTCTGCAGACTCACGAGAAGAGCGCTGGGCGAGCCCCTCGGGGCGTCGGTTCGAGAGGCTCTGAGGATCGCGCTCGCGCGCTGAGCTCTCGGTCGAACGCGCCGACCAGCATTGTGGAGAACACTATGAGGGTCGCTCCGGCCATCTGCATGCAACTCATCGTCTCTCCAATCGCGAGCCTCGCCAGAGCGGCCGCGAAAACCGGCTCCAGTTGAAATATCACGGAGGCCGCCGCGGGATCTACGCTCCTCTGCCCCACCACCTGGAGCGCGAAGGCCCCGACGCCCGAGGCGGCGGCCAAGTAGAAGAGCAGAGCGACGTCGATCGGCGATAGAGGCTCGGGTCCTCCTCTCAGGAGGTCTGGCGCAGCGAGCGAGATCGACGCGAGGAACTGAGCAAAGACGAACTGCAGAGGATCTCCTCGACAGTACCTCGAGACCAGGATCACCTGAGCGGCCCAGCCGAGCGAGCCGATGAGAACTAGCAGGTCTCCGCGGTTGAGACCAGTCGACGGGCCCGTCAACATGTAGGCCCCGATCACGCAGGCGACGAGAGCTAAGCCCAGCCGGGCTCCGTATCTACGCGAGACCAATGCTACGTAGGCGTGGACGAAGACGACGTGGAGGGCCGTTATGAAGGCGGAGTTCGAGGCCGTCGTGTAAGCCGTGCCCCACCCCTGGAGCCAGAGCCCGGCCGTGTAGGCCGCTCCGGCCCTCAGCCCTCCCCTTAGGGCCGATCGGTCGAGCCCTCCTCTGACGGCTCTCCAAGCCACGTAGGGGGCCAGGAGGAGAGTCGAGAAGAGCCCTCGCAGCCACACGTACGTCGCCGGGTCTACGGAGCTCATCAGTACTTTTATGGTGGGAAAGCTCGAGCCCCAGAGCAGCGACGCGAGGACTAGCATCACCGGGCCCAGGAGGCGGCCGCGCACCTAGCTCACCGAGCTCGAGCCTCCGAGTGCTCGTTGAGAACGATTTTAAGGCTCCGGGGCACCGGGCTCCTATGGGGGCCGTCGTCTAGCCTGGCAGGATGCGAGGCTTGGGCCCTCGTGGTCCGGGGTTCAAATCCCCGCGGCCCCATCGAGTAGCCGAACCTCGGAACAGTCTGAGGGTCCTGGCGTTGAGCTCTAGAATCGGCTCCGATAGGACGGCGGAGGGCCCCTCTCGTCCGTCGATCGTCGCTTGCTCAGGGCCCGCTCACGACCCTAATCACGTAATCGATGTATATCCCGGCGACCGTCGCCGTCCCTATGACGCCGGCCACGTTGGGGCCCATGGCATTCATCAACACGAAGTTGGTCGGGTCGACCCTCTGGGCCTCTCTCTGGCAGACCCTAGCCGACATGGGGACGGCCGAGACGCCGGCGGCCCCTATTATTGGATTGACCTTGCCGCCCGTCACGATGTAGAGCAGCTCGCCTAGAGCTACTCCGCCCAGCGTCGAGAAGACGAAGGAGAGGAGGCCCCAGAGGAAGACCAGAGCGAACTTAGCGAGGAGCTCCTCGAGCGGTATCCCCATGGCGGTCGAGTAGTAGGTCATCATGTCGACGCTCATGGTGGACCCGACGATAAGTGTGAGCAGGAGCGTGAGCACGTTCATGAGCTCGTTGGAGGCGGTCTTGCTGAGCCTCTCCACCACCTCCGTCACGCCGCTCTCGCGGAGGACGTTGCCGAGGGCTATCATGCCCACGATCGGGGCAGCTCGAGGCACGAGCAATCCTACGCCGAGAGCGAGCACCACGGGGAACAGCAAAGCCTCCAGTCTCCCCACCTGCCTGGGAGGCCTCATCTTGACGGCTCTGTGCTTCGCGGGGATCAGCCTGATTATCGGGGGCTGAATTATAGGCACGAGCGCCATGTAGGTGTAAGCCGCCAGCGCTATAGGCCCCAGCATGTAGGGAGCTAGCTTGACCGTCGTATAGATCGTTGTGGGACCGTCGGCGCCTCCGATTATGCCTATGCTGGCCGCCTCGTTCAGTCTGAAGCCCATGGCGAGAGACCCGAGCATCGCGACGAACACTCCTAGTTGAGCGGCCGCTCCCAGCAGGAACGTATAGGGCTGAGCTATGAGCGGCCTGAAGTCCGTCAGCGCCCCGAGGCCCACGAAGATCAGCAATGGTATTATCTCGGTTTGAACGAGCACGTAGTATAGCACGAAGAGGGGGCCGGCCCCGCCCTCGACCAGGTCCCTCAGCGTGATCGGCTCTCCGGGCTTCAGCGTCTCCGGCGGAGCAGCCAAGTGGGCCATGGGTATGTTGGCCAATATCATACCGACGCCTATCCCAGTCAACAAGAGAGGCTCGACTCTCCTCGCCAATGCGAGGTACAACAGCAAGACGCCAACGGCGATGAAGACCGCGTGATATGCCGTGGCGTTGGCCAGGCCTGTGCTCGCCAAAAAGCCCGCGAAGGCCTCAACGATGCCGCTCTGCAGCCTCACACCACCTCCTCTATCCTCACGAGCGGGGAGCCGACCTCCACGAAGTCTCCCGGCTTCACGAGGACCTCCTTGACCCTGCACTTCGCCGGAGCTCTTATCTCGAGCTCCATTTTCATTGACTCCATAGTCAGCACGACCGCTCCTCTCTCGAGCAGGTCGCCGGGACCCGCTCGGATCGTCAGTATCTTGCCGGGGACCGGGGCCTCTATGGTCGGGCCGAGAGCCTCGGCCCCCCTGGGGAGAGGACTAGGGGCCTCGGCGGGCGGAGCGAGAGCGGTCGGCGCGGCGCTCGAGGGAGTCGACGTCGCTCGAGGCCTGGGCGAGGTCGGGGTGATCTCCACCGAGATCTCTCTGCCCTCTATCCTCACGACGTATTTGTTGGGCTCGATCTCTCGGACTAAGGCCCTGTACTCCCTGCCGCCCACTCTAACTACGAGCTCTCTCTCGAGCAATTCTCCCTCGCCTCCACGCGACCTCGCGGAGGCCCTCGACGGCTCTCGCTCTCCACGCCATCACCCAGGCTCTCGGCATCGACTCGACTGCTCGGCTCCTCCTCGCGACCCCGCTCAAGTGAGTGGCGAGGGCTGCGGCTATCGCCGCCAGCTCCACCTCGTCCTCTCCGCCGAGAGCCGGACGAGGCTCCAAGCTCGAGATCTCTCCGACCCTTTCTCGGGATCTCTCGAGCTTCGAAGCGAGGGACGACATGAGCTTCAGCGCTAGGGCCAGGATCCCCAAGACGGCAAACGTGATGATTAGGCCCGAGACCGCTAGGATCGCGCCCGACTCGAGCCCGCCCGAGGCCTCCGCTCCGGTCGCCAGCCCGGCGCACCTAGCGCGTGGAGGGGCTCTCGGCTTTAATTACCATTGCCAGGAGCTCGCGACGTTATTTAGCCGCGGTCGCCTCGAAGTCGTCGGTCGAGGTCGATAGCTTGGGCTCGGAGGTTAGACGCGAGATAGCGGAGCTGAGGAGGGCCAGAGAGAGGGCGAGGCTAGGCGGAGGGCCCGAGGAGATAGCTAAGCAGCACGAGAGAGGGAAGCTAACCGCGCGAGAGAGGATAGAGCTGTTGCTCGACCCGGGGAGCTTCGTCGAGATAGACGCGTTCGTCACGCACAGAGCGCACGGATTCGGAATGGAAGAGAGGAGAGTCTATGGCGACGGCGTCGTCGTGGGGTTCGGTGAGGTCGCCGGGAGGAAGGTCGCCGTGGCGGCCCAGGACTTCACCTTCATGGGAGGCTCTCTCGGCGAGATGCACGCCGCCAAAATTGTGAAGATCGCGCAGTTGGCTCTGAGCTGTGGAGTTCCTATAGTGTTCCTGAACGACTCTGGGGGGGCCAGGATCCAGGAGGGAATAGACAGCCTCAAGGGGTATGGCGAGATCTTCTACATGAATGTGATGGCCTCGGGCGTGATTCCCCAGATCTCCGCAATAATGGGCCCCTGCGCGGGCGGAGCAGTCTACTCGCCTGCTCTGACGGACTTCGTGGTGATGGTCAAGAGAACGAGCTTCATGTACGTCACGGGTCCCAGAGTGGTTAAGGCCGCTATAGGCGAGGAGGTCGATCACTTCCAATTGGGGGGAGCCGACGTCCACGCCTCGAAGAGCGGCGTGGCGCACTTCGTCGCTGAGAGCGATGAGGACGCCCTGGCCCTCGTGAGGAGGCTCTTGAGCTATCTGCCGAGCAATAACGCCGAGGACCCGCCCTACGTCGACACGGGCGATGACCCGGAGAGGAGAGATCCCGAGCTCGACGCGATCGTGCCGAGCGACCCCCAGAAGCCCTACAGCATGCGAGAAATCATCGAGAGAGTCCTCGACCACGACACGTTCCTCGAGGTCCACGCCACGTGGGCTAGAAACGCGATAGTGGGCTTCGGGAGGCTGAGCGGGCGCGTCGTCGGCGTCGTGGCCAATAATCCGGAGTTCATGGCTGGAGTCCTGGACATAGACTCCTCGGACAAGATAGCGAGGTTCGTCAGGTTCTGCGACGCGTTCAACGTGCCGATAGTCACGTTCGTCGACACGCCCGGCTATCTTCCCGGGACGAGACAGGAGCACGGAGGGATAATCAGACATGGGGCCAAAGTGCTCTACGCGTATAGCGAGGCCACGGTGCCTAAGCTCACGGTTATAACTAGGAAGGCCTACGGCGGAGCTTACATAGCTATGGCGAGCAAACACCTCGGGGCCGACTACGTCGTCGCTTGGCCCACGGCCGAGATAGCCGTGATGGGGCCGAAAGAGGCGGCGGAGATAATTCATAGGAAGGAGTTGGAGGCCGCCGGGAGCGAGGAGAGGAGGAGGGAGCTGCTCGAGTCCTTCGAGCGCGAGTATAGGGAGAAGCTCGCCACGCCATTCTTCGCGGCCTCTCGAGGCTACGTCGACGACGTGATCGAGCCCAGCGAGACTAGGCCCAAGCTCGCGAGAACGCTGGAGCTACTCCTGAGCAAGAGAGAATTGAGGATGAACCCTCCGCTCAGGAAACACGGAAACATCCCTCTCTGATTGATTTTCCTATCGAAAGTTTTTGTTCATCGAGAGCGAAACGGCTCGGTGGCTCGCCGTAAGGGCCGAAAGCCTCTCCGACGCTCTGGGGGCGGAGGACCCTTTCCTCGGTATTTTATCTCCTTCCGGTCCCGCTATCTCTGCCGTCGCTCTGAGCCTCGAGGCTCCAGAATTTCGACGCGCTCGACGAGCGCGTCGAGGATCGTGTTGAGAGCGAGGGCTTAATCTCCGCGGCTAATCTTAATAGCGAGAGAGCGGCAGGGCTCTGAGAGCCTACGTTGAGCTGACCCCCAGCGGCTCGACCCAGCTCGATCGAAAGGCCCCGCGTCCGTGAGCTTCCGAAGCCGCTCCACGCGCTCTCGCTCGACGGGAGGGGGGAGCCCATCTTCTTTGGAGAGATCCACAGAGGTCCTCCTCTCGGTGCTCAGCGAGCGCGAGCTCGCCGGAGCGTTCCGCGCAGCGGCAAAAAGCGCTAGAGCTTTGAACAAGACGGCGCTGTTGCCCTGGAGGGGATGGGCTCCGCGATCCGCTACGAATCCGAAGTGCTCTTCGATACTAAGCGCGACGGGAGACCGCCATGCTTCGTGCGCAGAAAAAGCCGAAGCGCAGGGAACTACGAGCTTTGGAATAGCGGTTGATCGATGGCGTCGCCACGATGATCAAGGGACCCGTGGAGAGGTTCCCGGAGCGGTATTGGTCTAAGCGCGGCGTCGCGGTGAGCTCCTATTCTGCACGACGGGTAGCTCGTGACATATGAGGGCACGGTCGCGAGCCTAGACCTAGATAGAGCTCCAATGACTATGAGGGGCCCAAAGGATATACTTTCCCGAGCTCCACACTTCTTCGGTGCTACTCGTGGGCTCGAAGAGCGTTATATTCGCGGGAACGTTCGAGGCCGCCAGCAGAGTAGTGCACGCGCCCCTCGATAGATCCCTCGGGGGAGCGGGTAACCCCGACAGGCTCAGAGTGAGCCTACACGCTCCCTCCGCCCCCGCCTCCGACGTCGTCGGGGCATTTCTCGAAGTTACTACGTTGTCGAGAGCCTCGTCGATGAGATCGTGGAGGCTCAGAATCGATGGGGTCCCCCTCGCTCGCATGTTCTCCCCCAGCTGCTCCGTAGTAGATAAGCGAGGTCTAGAGCTAGCCTCGATAATATTCGACGTCTCTCCGATAATCAGGAGAGACCCCGGCAGAGAAAGCCACGTGCTCGACGTCTCGTGGACCGCGTCAGATCCGGTCAGGCTCCTGTCGGTCTCGCTCGTGAAGATCCTTGCCTCGACGGGCTGCAGGAGCTCGATAAAGTACGTGGGAGGATGCTTCAAGCTCGCGCCCGGCGAGGCCCTAGAGATAGACGGGCTGGGCGGCGAGGCCTCGAGGAGCGCGCTGAGCTTCGTGGCCTTCTCGCCGGATCAGAACGGGGTCATTGAGGTGCTGGGGAGCGAGGGTGCCAAGCGCCTCCAAGTCACGAGCTCGGTCCAAGATTTCGAGGTAGAGCTCGAGCGAGCCGACGACGTAGTCCTGAGAGTCCCTCACGGCTTCTCGCAGTCCTATCTCTTCGTCCCAAGCATCGTGTACTACTCAACCACGGAAGCTGGGCCCCACATTGAAGTAGACGCCAGCGTCGAGGAGAGGGGTCTCCTCGTGAGGGTCAAGAACACGGGGTCGGCTCAGGCCTGCTCGGTTCAGATAGTGGTTCTAGCGCTGGGACAAACCGTCTCCAGGAAGCACGTGGGAGTGCTGGAACCGGGGGCCTCGGTCGAGCACCTATTACCGCTCGAGGAGCCGCGTAAACCGAGACAACTCTCGGTGAGAGTCGTCTGGAATCAGCACGGCCAGGCGAAGTTTATCGAGAAGAGGTTGAGTCCCGCCGAGCGGCAGCGGTGAGCGATACTAAGCCGCCGAGCGGGGGGAGGCCCGGTCTTGCCCTTGAGGAAGCTCGTGTTAGATGTCCTCAAGCCCCTGCGGGGGCTAGGCATCGAGGAGATGGCTCTCGCCTTAGAGAGCTTGGAGGGCGTCGAGAAGGTCGAGATCGTGGTCAAGGAGTTCGACGTAGACACGGTCACTCTGATCGTGACGCTGGAGGGCGAAGCCATAGACTTCGAGTCTGTTAAGGAGAGCCTCGAGAAGTTGGGCGCAGTGATTCACGGAGTGGACCAGGTCATCGCGGCGAGGTCTACAGAGCGCTCGCGCCGCCACCGCTCCGAGTAGCTCCCCCCGCGATCGACGAGAGCAGCTCGCAGGTCTTGCAGAGCTCCCTCCCCCGACTCGTCGGCTCGCCGCAGACGGAGCACACCGGGAGCCTCCCGTGCCTCTCGACTTCGGGCAGAAGCCTAGCGGCGAGCTCGTCGAGGGCGTCCAGGAGCCTCATGAGAGTTCCGGGCCTCTCCCACTCGATAGAGTAGAGCGTCCTCCTCAGCCTAGCTCTAGCCGTGGGGGCCTCGACTATATAGGGGCAGTCGATCTCTTGGAAGGGGAAGCCGCGCGCATTCGCGTAAAACACTATCTCCCACTCGTACACGCGTCTCAGAGGCTTGATCCTCTGGACGAAGAGCTCGCTGAGGCGAGGAGCGAGGGGGCTGAGGCGGGCCAATCTGTAGACGTCGCCGCGAAGCAGATTGATCAGCGCGGTCTGGACCTCGTCGTCGAGGTTGTGAGCCGTGGCCACCTTGGTGGCGCCTAGCTCTCTAGCAACGGAATTTATGGCTCTGCGCCTCAATACTCCGCAGAATGTGCAGGGGCTCTGAGCCGCTCCTCGAGCCCTCGCGGCGTCTATCATCTCGCTAAGGCTCGCGCCATAGAATTCTCTGAAAGTTGCCGTGACAACGTCGACGCCCAGCTCGCGCGCCAGCCTCCTCGTCCTCTCCACGTCCTCCTCTCTCGTATAGCCTCTTATCCCCTCGATGATCGATATTCCGATCAGCCTGCTGGGCTCGATTATCCTCACCAGCGCATCTAAGAGCACTAGACTGTCTTTGCCTCCGCTGAGAGCGAGAGCCACATTATCTCCCGGGGACACCATGTTGTATCTCGATATCGTGAGCTTCGCTCTCTCGATCACGTCATCTATGAGGCACTGCGCGCAGAGGACTCGAGACGCGTACGCCTGATAGACATAGGCGCCTCGACGACCGCACAGGTCGCAGAGCCTCGAGGTCTCGAGCGCCATCGATTTGTTCCTTGCTAGCTTTCGTGGAGCCGCCGGCGGGATTCGAACCCGCGGCCACCGGCTTTCCCGGTCGGCGACCCGAGCCTCTCGCGCCCGTACGAGGCCGGCGCTCTACCGGGCTGAGCTACGGCGGCTCCTCGACCACGTCGTTGAGCGCCTCCCCTTATTAGTATTGGCGCGGTGGAGCTCTAGCTGCTTCTTTCCATTTATACCTCGAGAGCACTATAATGAGGGGTGCCCCTCGTGTCTGAGCGAGGCTTGGGTGCCTTCGTCTTAGTGGTGACGAGAGTGGGGACAGAGCACAAGGTCAAGGAGAAGATAGAGAGACTGGCCGGTGAGATGGAGGGCGACGTCTGGGTCGACGCCAAGCCCGTCTTCGGCGAGTACGACCTCGTGGTCACGGTCGAGGCCAGAGACCTGAGGGCTCTCGACAAACTGGTCTCCGGGATAAGAGGGCTCGACGAAGTCGTGAAGACCGTCACTCTGATCGCGGTCTAGATTACCGTGAGCTCGAGGCCTCTCCTCGAGGCCAGCTCCGCCACGCTCCTCCTGAACTCGCTCGGGCCGGCTTTCTTCTCGAGCACTATCTCCTCGACCCCGCCGAGGTTCTTGTCGATCGCCTGCTCGAGCGCGTCGGGGCACAGCCCCTCTCTAACCGCGTGCTTGGCGAGTATGTGCCCGAAGCAGTAGCCCTCCTCGAGAGCCATCCTGGTGAACGCGCGCGCGTAGTGCCCTCCCCCTATCCCGATGGCCCTCCTGCAGCGACTCCCGGAGCCCTCTCTCAGCCTCGAGATCGTCGTCTCGATCGCTCTCGCCAGAGCCCTCTGGAGCTCTTCGCTGCTCCACTCCCTCGGAGTGCTGCCTATCTCGGCGAAGACTACGGGCTTCGGGACCTCCGTGGGCCCGTGATGCGTGACCTCGTACGTAACCTCTATCGATCCTCTTGCCTCCTTGACCATCTCCCGTAATATCTCGTAGGAGAGAACCGGGGAGCTCCAGGCTAAAGAGCAGGGCTTCCCGCCGAGTTGGGCGCGAGGCGTGGGATTGCCCGGGTGGTGGACCGTCAAGCAAGGGATCTCCGCCTCGCTCCTGTGCTTCGAGAGAATGATGAATTCGTCGGCTCCTCGGAGGAACTCGAAGTCTACCACGTCCTCCTCGAATCCGGCCAAGAGGACGTCGCTCGAGCTCTCGCCGCGGCTCAACAGCTCAGAGAGAATCTTCGCCGCGCCGGAGCCCGCCGGGTCTCGCCGACTAAAGACCACGCCGATCCTCGGCAAGGGCTCCTCCGCCCCGAGCGGGTCTCGACCCGAGGGCTTAAACCGCTTGCGCGAAACTCCTCGGCTCAGGGGCCTCTGATGCTCGAGTGCCTTGTCGAGGGCTGCGCGTTCGAGTGGCTGAGGCACGCGTGGATCGTGCGGGGAGTCGATCAGCCCGAGGGGCGCGTGTTGGCCCTCCCTAGGTACTCGCTCGCTGGCGACAGGTGGAAGTCCAAGGAGCCCGAGGAGGCGGCTCGCAGAGTCGAGCTGCTCGATCGGTCTCTGCTATCCTACAGCAGATGCCACGGGAGGATCGTTCCTCTCCCGCCGTTGCGCAGACTCGAGGAGGCGAGGACCTTGAGCCCTCTCGAGCCCGAGAGGTGCTCGGTATCGTCATCAGACCCAGCCTGCGAGCTGCTCGAGGAGCTCAGGAGGGAGAGCGGCGTGGAGAGCATAGGGCTCACGGGGAGCGCGCTCCTGTTCCCCAAGCTCGTCCTCGGGCCCGGCAGGGACGTCGACCTCGTGTGTTACGGTTTAGATGAGTCGAGAGAACTCTACGGCTTCCTACGCGAGAACGCGTTCCTCGAACCTCTCGAGGTGGGCGAGGTCCTCGACATGCTGCGGGAGCAGGGCAGGATCGCCTCGAGGGAGCTCATTGAGAGAGAGAGGCTCAAGGCGCTCCAGGGGAAGCGGAGAGGGCTTAGAGTCTACGTCAGGCTTGTCCCGGCTCGCCCGCGGGAGCCGGGGCTCTGCGAGAGGGAGGTCCTCAAGGTTGGGCAGGTCCTCGTCGAGGGGGAAGTTGTTGACGCCGAACGATCGTGGATCTACCCCTGCTCCTATGGAGTAGAGACCGAGGCGGGGCTCATCGAAGTTGTCTCGGATCGAGGCAGATTCTGCGAGCTCGCCGAGGAGGGCGATGAGGTGGCGGCTAGGGGAGATCTCGAGGTCGTGATCTCGGGAGGCTCCCCGAGGCTCCAACTATATCTGTGGAGCGGAGAGCACTACGCGCTGCCTAGGAGGCGAGCTCGTTGATAGAGATCGAGGCGGAGGAGCTGTCGTTCCTCTCGTGGGCCAAGGGGGCATTCATCGAGGGCCTCGCGATATTCGAGAAAGGGGGGGAAGAGCTCCACAGAGCTCTCCTCGGCGTAAGGGTGGCCGGCGCCCTGAGCGCGGAGTTAAGGCTTTTCCACGGCTCGCGAGCCCACGAGCTGGCGACGTCTGGAGCTCTCGAGGAGTCACTGCTTCACTTCAACGTCCTCGGAGACCCGGAGGTCTTCGTGAAGGCCTACACCGACCCCCGATCTCTCCTCGTCAAGCGAGTCGGGAGCTTCCTCGTGGTTGAGGGATCGTATCTAACGCTTTTGGGGGAGGTCCTAGGGTCGGAGCAGCGAGGAGATCACGCCATCGTCCGTGCGAGGCTGAGGCGAAGAGCTCTGCTCGTCCCCAGCCGCATGGCGCCAACTTGCAGAGCCTTGGGCCTGCTCGTCGAGCTCCTCGTCAGGTTGAGCAGAGTGGAGGGGCGCTCTCCGCGACACGACGCGCGCCGCCTTTGCTCGGAGCTCCGCCTCCTGGCCGAGGAGGCCCTGAGGCTCTCGGGCGAGGCCGGTCTGAGACGGGCGATCGAGCTCGCGGCCGGGAGAGCTCGCTCCGCGTGCGGGTGGTGAGGATGCACGGCGACCCCCCAGTGGCGGCGTCGATAGCTATCGCGCTGGAGCCCACCGCGGGGACCGGGGCCGGCACGGTGAGCAGAGCGCGAGACCATCGAGACAAGACGTTGCAGAGCTACGTCGTGCTCTCTCACCTCGTCAGATCCGCGTTCGAGGAGCTCTGCGAGGAGCTCCCTAAGCCTCCGGGCTCGAGACTCCCAAAGATCGTGGGCGAGGCTACGAGGGCTATGGGCTCGAACCTCGCGGCCGGGAGCCTGCTGCTGCTCTATTACAACGTAGCAGCCGCCTGTCACGACGAGAGGGTCGAGAGCCCGGCCGGTAACGGAAGGGCCGCTCTAGCGCTCGCGCTTCGAGACCCGGCATCAATACTCTTCGATGTGATAAGAGAGGCCTCGCCATCGCACGTCCTCCCCTCGTCGAGCAGCTTCTGGCCCGACGTGAGGAGCCCTCTCTACACGCTCGAGAGGAGGAGGTTCGAGGCCAGACCCCTCGGCCTCGCGCTCAGGCTCCTGGCTCGGCGAGACCCCGTGGTCGAGGAGCTCGTCACGGCCTTCGCCAGAACGTCGAGGCTCGCGGAGGAGCGCCTGAGCGAGAGGGGCTGCGCCGTGCCCACAAGCTCAGAGATCGATGAGCTCTACCTGCGCGTCTGCTCGAAGGTCGAGGATTATCTCATCTTCAGAAGAAGAGGGGCCGAGAGAGCGCGAGAGCTCAAAGAGGAGTGCGCGAAGGGGCGCCTACCGGAGCTCAGCGAGGAGGAATCGATGGGTTCGGTCGCCGACCTCGTCGCCGTAGTGCTGTATTACGTGTGCAATGAATGCATTGAGGAGTGGAGAGCCTCACGCTTTTCTAAGCGCGGCCTCCAGAGATTCGGGCGGTAGGAGAGGTGTCGAGCGGGGGCTCTCAGAGAAGGCTCGTTGACTTCCTCGAACGCGTCAAACGCGAGGAGGAGAAAGACGTTCCCGAGGCTCCTTCGGCGCTCCTCGAGACCCTGAGCCTTCTATCCGCCAAACTCGAAGAGCTGGAGAACAGCGTGGTTCGGCTCGAGGGGTCCGTGGAGGCTCTCGAGGAGGCTCTGAGCAGCGCGCAGATTTCTCGAGAGAAGGCCGAGGCTCGGCGCTCGCTCGAGCGAGCACCGAGCTGGGCAGAGGTGCTCGAGTCGAGAGGCTTTGTCTCGCTCGCGAGAGACCTGGAGCGCCTGCCTCCCAGCGAGAGGCTAAAAGTCCTCAGCGAGCTGAGAGCGAGAGGAGCCATAGAGCTCAAGATGGGGGACGACGTGCTCTACGTCGACCCGAGGGTCTACGAGGAGCTCGTGAGCAGGCTGCCAGAGACTAAGACGGGAGACCCGATCGCCGTGGCGGAGAGCCTCGGCAAGGCCTCGATGTTATTCAACGAACTCTTTAGACGAGGAATGGTGTTCTTCGATGTACGCGAGAAGAAGTGGAGAGTCATTTGATGAGAGGGGCGCCCTCTGCGAAAGGCTGACCAACGTCGTTGTAGTAACGGGAGGAGCCGGCTTCATAGGGAGCCACACCGTGGACCTCCTGCTCTCCTGCGATGAGATCGAGATCTTAGTGGTGGACAATCTGTGCTCGGGCTCGCGGTCTAATGTCCCGAGCGACGAGCGAGTAAAGCTCCTAGAGCTCGACGTCTCGGACGCGCGGGCGGTAGAGAGGCTGGTTTCCGAGCTCTCGGGCGAGAGAGTCTCTATCCTCCACTTAGCGGCGATCGTTAGAGTAGAGGAGGTGAGGTCCGACCCGGAGCTCGGTTTCAGAGTAAACGTGAACGGTACACACAACCTGCTCGAGCTGGCCAGGAGGATAGACGCGGAGAGATTTGTCTTCGCCTCCAGCGCTGCCGTCTACGGCGACCCCGAGCGCCTGCCGATCGACGAAAGTCACCCTCTGAGGCCCAAGAGCCTCTACGGCGTTACGAAGCTCCTCGGGGAGAGGCTCGTGGAGAGGTACTCCTCCGAGCACGGGCTGAGCTGCGCCTCGCTGAGGTACTTCAACGTGTACGGCCCTCGAATGAGAAGAGGCCCCTACGCCGGCGTCGTCCTAGCGTTCCTCGAGGCTCTCCTGAGCGGCAGTAGACCCGTCGTGTACGGGGATGGGGCTCAGACGAGAGACTTCGTCTTCGTCTCCGACGTGGTCGAGGCCAACGTGGCGGCTCTCACCTCGAGGACCGAAGGGCCCCTCAATGTGGGGACAGGCGTCGAGACGAGCGTTATGGACCTCTTGGGGGTGCTCTCCGAGCTAGTAGGAGTAGCGATGGAACCTCTCTTCGCTCCCCCGAGGCCGGACGACGTGAGAAGGTCCGTCGCATCGATCGAGAGGATCCGCGAGACGCTCGGGTGGGAGCCGAGAGTCGGTCTCCGCGAGGGGCTGCGCGCCACGATCGAGCACTACCGAGTTTCGGGCAGCGGTTGCATTTGAACTCAGTTATAACTAAGGCAATAAGGAGATATTCCCTGAACGCCCCAAGGTGACGCTAGCATCTAGCACGAGCTAGAGGGCTCGGGGTCATGCGAGCGAGGGCCTGCTTAGCAGCCTTCGTCGCGCTCATCCTCTCCTCCTTCATAGTCCCCTTCGCGCTTGCTCCGCTCTGGAAGCCGTGGGCGCTCTTCGCGTTTTGGTGCTCCATCGCGGCAGCTGCCGCGCTTTTGTTCGCCTCGTGCTCACGGAGGTGAGAAGCTGCGTTGGATCTCCTCGTGGCGTCACTGCTCGCTACGATGGCGGTCTACGTACTCTTGGGCGAGGTGGCTCGAGCGAGGTGGAGAGCCGAGACCGCCGAGGAGTTTTACCTCGCTGGTAGATCTCTTGGCTGGGCGGCGCAGTTCCTAACGTACTTCTCTACGACGTACAGTGCCTTCATGCTCGTGGGGCTCGTAGGCTATGCTCGTCTTTACGGCGTAGGCTCCCTCGGCTTCGAGCTGACATACCTCGTCGGCACAGCCGCCGTGCTAGCTCTGCTGAGCGACAGGATCAGGCGCAGAGCGTTGGAGCTCGGAGCCGTCACCCCGGCTCAACTGATCTACTCCAATAACGGTTCCGTGATCGCTAGATACGTCGTCTCGCTCTCCTACTTGATCTTCCTAGTGCCCTACATGAGCGTTCAAGTAGTTGGGCCGGCCGTCGTCATGGCCAGGCTCGGGGTCTCCTACGAGCTCGCGGTCGTCCTGACCCTCTCCACTGTGGTGATCTACGTCGTCAGAGGAGGAATGCGCGGCGTGGTCCTCACCGACGCGTTGCAGGGCTTGTACTTCCTCGCGGTGGCGGCCGCTCTGGTGATTTACGTCGGCCGAGGCCTGGGCGAGGTGCCGCGCGAGCTACACGAGGTCCCGGGAGGCCTGAACTTCTGGACCCCCGAGAGGTTCATCTCGCTCACCGTGCCCTGGATCTTCTTCGCGTTGACGAATCCTCAGGTGCTCCAGAGGCTTTACACGCCCAAGTCGTCCATCGATTTGTTCAGAGGCGGCATCGCGTTCTTGACCGCGGGCTCCGCGTTGACTATATGCGTGGTGCTCGTCGGACTCGGAGCCGCGGGCCTGGGCGTCGAGGCCTCGCACCCGAACCTCGTTACGCCGGCGCTGCTCGCTGGCGCCCCGGCTGCTCTGAGCGTGGCCGCGGCGCTGGCCGTGTGGGCAGCGGCGGTGAGCACGTTGGACTCAATCATGTTGACGTTGGCCTCGGTGATCGACGTTGACGTCTTGGGGAGAGGAGACGCGAAGGTGGGGAGAGCGGCCGTGGCCGGCCTGGCGCTCGTGGTCGGGCTCTTCTCGTTAAAGACTTCGGCCCCGATCGTGACTCTGGCCGTCGCGAGCTCGGCGGCTCTGCTATATTTGGCTCCCATTGTGATCCTCTCGGTAACGAGAGGCCTGAGACGGAGCGAGGCCTCTGCGCTCGTCCTGCTCGGGTTCGCGACTTTCGCGGCATTATACGTAATTAGGTCTCGCTTCCTGCCGAGCGCTCTAGACTACGCTTCTCTAGGCTCTCTCGCCTCGACCTCGCTGGCCGGACTCGCTCTAGCGCTGCGCGACTCGCTGCGAGCGGGGGAGAGGCGCTAGAGCAACTCGAGAGCCTCTCTGACTCTCATGCCCTCTCTCAGGCCTAGCCCTCTGCCGCGAGAAGTCACCGCTTGGATCTCGCGATCTAGCATCTCCTCCACGGACCTCACGCCAACGACTTTGGCCGCGGCCGCTCCGACCCTCTCGGCCGCGCTCACGTCTAGGAGGCCGCAGGCCACGAAACCTCTCTTGCCAACCACCATGACCAGAGGAGGAGACCCCGGGAGGTCTACTTCGATCCCGAAGAGTTCTCCCTCCAGGCTCTTCAGTCTCACTCTAGACGTGTTATTCAACGAGCCACTCAACGATGAGGGCCCCCGCGTTAGGAGGCCCGCGAACCTTAAAATGAGCTCCGCCTCGGCTCGAGGCGAACGATCTCGCCGGCGCTCAAGGCTGTTACCTCTCCCCGAGCTCTCTCGACGAGTAGCCTGCCGAGCTCGTCGAGTCCGACTACGCGCCCGCGCACGACGTCTCCGCCGACGTCTATCGATACCTCCTCGCCCAGGCAGTCTAGCCTCTCGAGGGTGGCGCGCGTTATCTCGCCGCCCTCGAGAGATGAGAGCCTGCAGCCGAGGACCGCCAGCATGATCGCCGCGAAGAGCGCTCTCGGCACGTAAAAGCCCGCGACCTCTCTCAAAGTTATAGCTTTGCCGATCAACTCGCTCGGAAGCTCGTTGTTTAGATTGAGCCCAATCCCCAATAGCACCGTGCTCGAGAGAGCCTCCACCTCGGCCTCGATCAAGATCCCGGCTAACTTCCGACCTCGCGCGTAGACGTCGTTCGGCCACCTCACGAGGACCCTCTCGCCAGCGAAGGCCTCGGCCGTCTCGGCCGCGGAGAGAGCGGCCGCCAATCCCACGAGCTGGATCGACGAGCACGAGCTCGGCCTCAGAAGAGCGGTGAGCCAGAGCCCCCCCCTAGGGGCCAGCCACCGTCTCCCTCTCCTTCCCCGGCCTCTCGCCATCGCATCGGCGACGACCACCGTCCCGTGCGGATAGCCTAGCTCCGCGAGCTCGGCCGCCAGGTCTTGCGTCGATCCGCAGCTCTCCACGTGCACCAAGGCCGACCACCCCCAGCTCTCGAGATCCATCTCGGCTAGGAGCGCCAGGTCATCGGGGGGCCAGGTCTCCTCGGCCGAGAGGCCCAGCCTCTCGAGGCATAACGGGGCTCGCTTCGACCGTCCCGCAATAGCGCTCCTCAGAGAGCGGGCACAGTTCAGAAGGCTCTCGAGCATCGTCAAAGCGATGTTCTCTCCCCTTCTCTCTTCGATGACGTCGCGGGGACCCTTTCTATTCTTCTTCTCCTCTTGCTATTGGAGCCGCGGCGGAGCTCTTAACCACGCAACCACGTGGGAGCCCCGCCCCTCCTCACTGGCTCACCCCAGAGCTCGAGAGGAGCTCGAGCGCTCGGCCGACTCGACGCACGCCTCGTCGGCGCGCTCGAGGTGTAAGAGGCCAGGGTCGGTGAGCGGCAGCATGACCACGAGCAGCCTAGCCTGGATCTTGTACCTCGTCGAGATGAGATCGACGTACTCGCGCAGAGTAGACTCCACCACGTCGGCGAGGCGAGACCTATCTCTGTAGAGAATGAAGGAGAGAGACACCTCGTCGCCCCGCTTGACCAATAAAGGAGAGGAGCTCGAATAATAGGGCGAGCTCGCCGTAGTGCTTCGCCCAACGGCTTTTCTCCGCGCCGCGACTCACTCTCGCTCCGAGAGGATCGACTCGACGTCGAGCTCTATAACCTCGCCTCGACTCCTCTCCTCCCCCGTGATCCGAAGAGTTTTCCCGCTCACTTCCACCTCCCCTCCGCCGACCTTCAGCTTCGAGATGACGGCCCTCCACGACTTACCGCACTGCGGGCACTTGAAGGAGCCCATGACCGTCACGGTGAGTCTGCCCAAAGAGTCGGGAAGTGGAGCCACCATTGTCCAGACCTTCGATGCCTCGACCCTTGCACCGCACATTGGGCAATCGGCCCGGGCTCCCTTGGGAGAGCTCAAAGCGCTGAGACCTCCTTCCTCGATGATGAGGGGTCCTCGCCCTAAAATCGATGTTCGCGCTCTCTAGCCCGGCCTGACGAGCTCGATCTCCGGCGAGAACTTCTCGAGCTCTCTCGCGAGACTCCTCACGAGCGAGTCGGCCACCTCCTCGCGCTCTCTCTGACCGACATACCTGACTCTCAATAGCAACGTCGCTCGCCTAGGACTCAGGCTCTCGAGGTGGACCTCGAAGTCGCCGGATCTCGCAGCGTGTTTGAACTCTTTGCTCACGACTCGCCTCACCTCTTCTACCACCTCATCCACCTCCTCCCACTCCGAGACCCCTATCCTGAGAACCGCGGTCCTCTCCCCGCCTGGGCACTTGATCACCTTATCCAGTAGCAGAGAGTTGGGCACGAGTATGGTGTCCCCCTCGTCCGTCTGAAGCGACGTGGTGAGCAGGCCGAGGCTCTTGATCTTCGCCTTCACTCCGTCTAATTCCACGAGCTTCCCCTCACTCAGCTGAGCCGAGAATCTGAGAGCGTAGTACGCGCTCAAGTTCGTCAGCAGCTTCCACGAGCTAAAGGCTCCGACCGTTATAGCGGCAACCAACAGGAGTAGAGCGGCGCTCGAGCCGAAGAAGGAGTACGCCGAGACGAGCAATATAATAGCTAGGGAGAACGTCCATAAGATCCTCTTGAGCTCCTCCGCTGCCGCCTCCCCCAGAGCCCCTCTCCTCACCATCCTCCGTAAGTCTCCGAGGACCGCCGCGACTATCGCGAGCAGCGCGGCCACGAGGAGGAGGGTCTCGAGGAGCCTGGGGAGGAGGCTCTGCGTGGTCAAGGCGGCTTCACCTGAACACTCTCTCGAAGTCCTCCGATTTCTCGCTCCTGACGAGCGCTACCACGATGGTTCCGGGCGAGAGCTCGATCGAGTCCGAGGGCGCCAGAACCTCGTTGTCCTTCACGATGGCGAGGATCGCAGAGCCCTCGGGTAGTTCTAGCTCGCCGAGCGTCTTACCCACCGAAGAGTCGGTCGTGCCTATCGTGAGCGAGAGCAGCGAGTAGAGGCCCGAGAGGGCTTCGGTCAGTGGGACCGACCCAAAGAGCCCCTCCACCATGGATAGCATGAGCTTCGCTATTAGGATCGGGCCCACCACTACATGGCGCACCCCAAGTCTCTGGAGCAGCGCGGCCACCTTAGGGCTCCTCGCTCTAGCCACGATTAGCGGCACGTTAGCCTCCTTCGCCAGCACCGACACGAACAAGTTGACCTCATCGCTGTCGGTGCAAGCCACGACCGCGTCGAAGGAGGCCAAGTTCATCTCATCGTAGAGGCCCGGGTCCGTGGCGTCGCGAGTGATGCAGGTCACGTCGGCTTCTCTCTGAAGGGACCTCAACTTCTCGGCCTCTTTGTCTACCACCAGCACCTCGTGGCCCCTCTCGGAGAGGAGCCTCGCCAGGTATCCCCCAACCGCTCCCCCGCCAACGATCAGAATGCGCATCGCGTCGTCTCGGCTTACAGAGCTGACGCTTACATTTTATTTTATTTTTTCTCAGATTGTGTAGTCTCGCGGCGGCTCGGAGCTATGCGGCGAGGAACCTCCGTGAGGGCCGTCAAGGCCCTCGAGGTGCTGGACTCGAGAGGCAACCCGACGCTCAGAGCATGCGTCGAGACCGAGGTCTCCAAGGGCTGCGGCGATGCTCCGGCGGGAGCCTCTAGAGGTAAGAGCGAGGCGCTCGAGCTCAGAGACGGGGGCGAGAGGCTCGGAGGAAAAGGTGTCAGAAGAGCTATCTTCATCGTAGAGAACATCATAGCTCCGGCGCTGGTCGGGATAGACGTAGTCGATCAGAGGCGCGTGGATCTCGCCATGATAGCTCTCGATGGAACCAAGCAGAAGGAGAAGTTAGGAGCTAACTCGACCATTGCCGTTAGCGTGGCTGCCTCAAGAGCGGCGGCTCAAGCCCTCGGGATCCCCCTCTACGCTCATCTCGGGGGAATAAGTCCGCGGAAGTTCCCTCTCCCCCTGATGAACTTGATAAACGGAGGAGCTCACGCAGGTAATGAGCTCGACTTCCAGGAGTTCCTCGTGGTGCCGGCCGGCGCGGACTCCCTGGCTGATTCTGTGTGGCTAGGAGCCGAGATTTACAGAGCTCTGAGGAATCTCGTCGCCGAGAGATTCGGCAAGCAGTTCACCTCGGTGGCCGACGAGGGAGGATTCGCGCCTCCTCTGCGCGACCCCAGAGAGGCGCTGAGACTCCTCGAGAAAGCAGTCGAGAGGGTCGGCGTATCGCTCGGCTCCGACGTGTTCTTCGGGATCGACGCGGCGGCCAGTAGATTATACGACGAGAGCTCGGGAGTCTACTCCGTGGCTGGGAGAAGAATGAGCAGAGGAGAGCTCGTAGACTACTATCGAGAGTTGGCCTCGGAGTTCCCGCTAAGATATCTCGAGGATCCTCTGTGGGAGGAAGACTTCGCCGGGTTCGCCGAGCTGCAGCGCTCTCTCGAGCCTCTCGGCGTAACGGTGGTCGGCGACGACCTCTACACGACGAACCTCGACAGACTGGCTTCCGGGGCTCGTCAGCGCTCGACGAGAGGGGCCATAGTGAAACCCAATCAGATAGGTACGGTGAGCGAGGCCGTCGACTTCGCCAGAGAGGCGAGGGCATCGGGGATGCTCGTAGTGGTTAGCCACAGGAGCGGCGACACCGAGGACGCCTTCGTGGCTGATCTGGCGATCGCGCTCGAGAGCGATTTCGTCAAGTTCGGAGCTCCCGCTCGAGGCGAGAGAACAGCGAAGTACAACAGACTCATCGAAATAGAGGCGGAGCTAGCGGGTACGACCAGACCTCTACGAAGTATGGCTCAATGAGTAAAGCAAAAGAGAATAGGGGAGTGTTGAAGAGGACGCAGCTCAGACGTGAGCCTGAGAGGTGCTGTTGGTGGGGAAGATCAGAGTAGGGCTCGTTGGCATAGGCAACTGCGCCTCGGCCATAGTGCAGGCCGTCTACATGGCCAAGAAGAATCCGAGCGAGCAGGCGATCAATAACGCACTCGGCGGCTACAGGGTCAGCGACGTGGAGTTCACCGCCGCCTTCGACGTAGACGTGAGGAAGATCGGCAAGGACCTGGCCGAGGCGATCTTCGCCGGTCACAACATGGTCCCGAGACTCGTCGAACTCGAGGAGACGGGTGTGATCGTGAGGCCCGGCCCCGTGCTCGACGGGGTGGCTCCTCACATGGTCGAATACTTCCGTCCTCACGACTCGACCGTGACTCTCCGCGATGTGATAGAGCACCTGGAGAGCACCGAGACCGAGATCGTCGTCAATATGCTACCGGTGGGCTCCGAGGAGGCCACGAGGTTCTACGCCGAGGCGAGTCTCCTCGGGGGAGCCGCCTTCGTAAACGGGATCCCGGTCTTCATAGCGAGCGACCCGACGGGGTACTGGCCCAGAAGATATAGAGAGGCGGGCCTGCCTCTGTTGGGCGACGACATAAAGGGTCAGTTCGGCGCCACGATACTTCACTCTGCCCTCACGGCCTTGATGAGAGAGAGGGGGCTGGAGATAGAGAGCACGTATCAGCTCAACATAGGAGGAAACACGGACTTCCTCAATATGATGATGGAGGAGAGGCTCGCTAGTAAGAGAGAGAGCAAGACCAAGGCCGTTAAAGATACCATAGAGGTGGGGCCTCGTAGGATCAGCGATGAGAACATAAGAATAGGCCCGAGCGACTATGTGCCCTTCTTGGGCAACACGAAGGTCGCTTACATATACATTAGAGCTCGATCGTATCTCGGCTTCCCCGTGGAGCTCGACGTTAAGCTGAAAGTGGACGACAAGAGCATGTTCGCTGCGGCTATGCTGGACGCTATTCGCCTGGCCAAGATAGCGCTCGACAGAGGTTTGGCGGGGGCGATCCACGAGGCGTCGGCTTATTACTTCAAGCATCCGCCCAGGCCCGTGAGGTCGCCCCACGAGGCTAAAGAGCTCCTCGAGAAGTTCTTGGCTGGAGAGGTCGCCGAGGCCCGCGAAGCCTGACGAGATCGCTCGCATCGTCTCGCGATCTCCAGGGCGCGAGCTCAGAGGGCCGGAATTGACTTCGGGCTTTGCGCTTCAGTGTCCGGTCTGCGGCAGCGCCAAGGAGACGGAGCTGGGTCGGTCTCTCGGAATAGCTCGATGCGAGTCGTGCGACTCCCCCCTCGTCCCAAGGCTAGCCGGCCTCGGAGGGGCGCCAGACCTCTCGCCGCGCGAGGTGGCGAGGATCTTGTGCGGGGGAGGAGAGCCTATCTCCTTGGGAGAAGGGGGCACGCCTCTCGTGCCTCTCCGCTCGGACCCGACCGTGCTCGCGAAGCTCGAAGGCTCGAATCCCACTGGGACGTTCATAGATAGAGGCTCCGCCGTCCTCGCTACGGTCCTAAGAGCTCGAGGCATCGAGAGGATCGTCGTGGCGTCTTTGGGAGACTTGGGCGTGTCCGCCTCGACCTACGCTAGGAGAGCGGGGCTAAGCTGCACGGTTTATACTACCTCCATCACGCCGTACTCCAAGATATATCAAGCCGCCCTGCTGGCCGAGAGAGTCTTCGTTGCCTCGAGTTATGCCGAGGCTCTTCAGAGAGCGAGGAGAGCGGAGCGCCCCGGCTGCGCGCTCGTCTCTGCCGACCATCATCTTCTCCTGGCCGGCTACGAGACGATACTCTACGAGGCTAGAAGAAGCTTCGGCTCTTCATTCAAAACGATAGTAGTCCCACTAGGCGACGGCGCCCTCCTAGCTGCCCTATACGCGGCTTCGCTCGAGCTCAGAGAGCCCGCGACCTTCGTGTGCGCTCGAGGGAGCAGAGAATCTCCTCTCCTGCGAGATGTGAGAGTGGAGGAGCCGCTCTTCGGGAGCCTCGTGGAGAAGATAGTCAATGAGCTGGGCGGGCTCGTCGTCGAGGTGAGCGAGGACGAGGTCCTGGAGGCCGTGTCGACCGCCGCGAGGAGCGAGGGGCTCCTCCTCGACGCCTCGGGAGCCACGGTGTTCGCCGCGATGCAGAGAGTCCCCGATCTGAAGAGGCCCGCCCTCGTCGTGGCTACCGGGGGCCCGCGGTCTGACCCTCTCGCTCTTTGGCTAGCGGCCAAACTGAGAGAACAGCACGGCGGGCTTCCGGTAGAGTTCATCGAGAGCTTGGGCTTCACGAAGATGAGAATCCTGGAGGTCCTCGCGACCAGAGGTCCCGCTCACCCCTACGCAGCGTGGAGGGCTCTCAGGAGCTCGTGCGGTCTCGACGTGAGCCTCAGGACAGTCTATCAACACTTCGAGGAGCTTCAGAAGATGGGCCTCGTCGAGTGCAAATACGACGAGTCCTCAGCGAGACGTAGAAAGCTCTGCGAGGCCACTCGCCGAGGGCTCGAGGCTCTGCTCAGGTCTCTCTGAGCTCTAGGCATAATTTGCATCAATATGCGCCTCAATAGAAGCTCTCATCTTATATCCGCGGATCTCGAAAAAGGGCCCTAGGTTGTTGGAGTCTTGCCCAGGCTTCCCAGGCCCGCCCACAACGAGTCTCTCGTAGAGGTGGGCTTCGAAGCTATAATAGAGTTCTTCTATCGATTGGCCGAGGTCGCCGAGTCCCTGAGAGGAGAGGGCCTCTGGTTCAGGTACGGTCCCGAGAGGCTCCCCGAGCGCATCGATGTGCCGAGGCGGGGAACTCTCCGCGTCAAGCACGGGTTCCCAATCTATCAGAGAGGCGGCGTCTGCATGGACGTGACCAACGCCGGGCAAGCCGAGATAGCAGAGGAGGCGGGAGCCGTGTCCGTTATGGTCCTTGACAAGTTACCATACGACGTGAGGAGAGCGGGGGGAGTCGCGAGGATGGCAGACCCCAAAGTGATCAAAGAGGTCATGGAGGTCATCACGATCCCCGTCACGGCTAAGGTCAGAATAGGACATTACGCGGAGGCTCTGATACTCGAGCAGCTAGGCGTGGACGCCATAGACGAGTCCGAGGTCCTCACGCCAGCCGATGAGGAGAGGCACATCAATAAGTGGCTATTCGACGTCCCCTTCATAAACGGGGCGAGAAACCTGGGCGAAGCTCTCAGGAGGATCTACGAGGGAGCCTCGTGGATCAGGACCAAGGGGGAAGCCGGCACCGGAAACGTATCTGAGGCGGTCAAGCACATGAGGACGATAAACTCCGAGATAGCGAGGCTCGGAGCTCTGAGCCCGGAGGAGAGGCTGAAGCTCTCCCGTGAGCTGGGGGTCCCCCCAGAGCTCGCCGAGCTCACAGCCAGGCTGAGGAGGCTCCCAGTGATAAACTTCGCGGCGGGAGGCATAGCGACCCCGGCAGATGCCGCTCTCATGATGTGGCTCGGAGCCGACGGGAACTTCGTGGGTTCGGGCATCTTCAAGTCCCAAGACCCCGAGGTCAGGGCCGAGGCCATAGTTCTGGCCACGGCCTTCTGGGACGACCCGGACAAAGTGCTAGAGGCTCAGTCGATGATATCGGAGACGAAGTCGATGATGGGCATAGACATCAGGTCGCTCAAACCCGAGGAGCTCCTCCAGGTGAGGGGTCAGTGAGGGTAGGGGTCTTAGCTCTCCAGGGCGGCTTCATTGAGCACATCCACCACGTGAGGAGAGCGTGCGCCGAGGCGGGCCTGAGCTGCGAGACGGTGCTAGTCAGAAGCCCGAGGGAGCTGAGGGGTCTCGATGCTCTCGTGCTGCCCGGCGGGGAGTCGACTACTCTGCTAAAGCTGGCTAGAGCAGCCGGCCTCCTCGGCGGGATCCGAGATCTGCTCTCCTCCGGGATCCCGGCTCTGGCTACATGCGCTGGGGCCATCGTGCTCGCCGAGAAGATCGTCGACTCGAGGACGGGCAAGTCTATGGAAGGGGGCCTCGGTCTGCTGAGCGCAGAGATAGCGAGGAATTACTTCGGAAGGCAGAGAGAATCCTTCGAAGTGGACCTTGACCTGAGATTCGATGGGGGAGAGCGTTTCAGAGCCGTCTTCATCAGAGCTCCGGCATTCATTAGATTCACCTCGAGCAGGATCAGGTCTCTGGCCGAGCTCTCGGGAGTCTCCGTGGCGGTCGAGCAGGACAACATCGTCGCGACGGCCTTTCACCCCGAGCTGGTCGAAGATCATCGAGTCCACGCTTACGCGCTGATGAGAGCGGCGCGCTCTTAATCTCGCGCGAAGCCTAGCCATGCTGCGGGGTCTTCATGTCGTGGGGGGCGCAGCTCTCTCGAGCCAACCGGAGAAATCTTAGCCGATTCGCACCTCCACGAGTCCTCGATGGATTTCGCGCCAGCATACCCTAAACCGGTCTTCATCTCTCCCATGAGCTCCGCCAAGATCTCGGCGAGGCTACCCCAATACTCGACCAAGCCCTCCACCCCCTCCTCTATCGTCTTGGAGGGCCTCGAGTATCTGTCTGCCGAGAATCTTCTCCTCATGGAGGTGGCGCTCCCCATACCCCTATAGAGGTTTATATACAGTTTGTCTCCGACCCCAATGAGTTGGCTCGAAGCCTCGTTGCAAGGAGCAAAGAGTCTGCCGCTCATGGCGACGGAGGCCCTGGCCATCGGAGCCTTGACGACGTCTCCGGGGCTCCTGAAGCCTCCATCCGCTATGATGGGACCCCGCCGAAGAGGCCTTGTCCCTCGAGCGCTCTTCTCGCATTGATAACAGCGGTCAGCGTAGGGACCCCGGCCCCCGCCACCTCGCTGGTCTTGCATGCGCTGCCGCTCGACATCCCGACTCTCGGCCCATCGATCCTCTCGACCGAGCTGAGAGCATCGAGAACGCCCTCCTTTGCCCGAGATTGTCCACCACGATGTCGGCCGAGACGCGCTTCACCGTGTAAGCGGCGGACCTCACGGCTTTCTTGTCGTGGAAGTGAGCCGCGTCTATCACGAGGACGTCGGCTCCGGCCGAGTCCAGAGTCTCGGCCCTCTTCAGATCGTACGCCCCCCACGGCCGCTCCGACGGCGAGTCTTCCCGCTTCATCTAGCGTCGGTCTCAAACCGTGGGGCTCCTCGAGAGACGCGAGGGCGGGCGCCTTGGCGAGAAGCCTGCGAGCCTCCTCGGGCTCTCTCAAGTCGACCAACAGGAATCTCTCGCGTTCCGGCCTTCCGATTAGGGCAGCCTTGAAAGAGGCCCCGCTCATCGTCGAGATTGGCTCCTCGACAACACTCGCACGGTCGAGCCTCAAGACCTCGCCCCGGGGCGAGGGGTCAGCCCTCTTGACGTATGCTACTCGCTCGACCTGCTTCTCAATGCTCATGTTCCTGCGTATCACTCCGATCCCTCCCAACCCGGCTATCTCTACGGCGAGCCTGTGCCCCCATCACAGTATCCATGGGACTCGACGCCAATGGCACCGAGAGCCTAGTCCTCGTCGATAGCTTAGAGGAGAGGTCAACGTCGCGAGGCTCTATGTTGACTCCAGTACGTCGTCGAAAGAGAGGAGCTCCTCCACGCTTGAGCCGAACCCGAGAACCCTTTTGAATCCAGACCTCTTCCTCCTAAGTAACCCAGCATCGCTCTAGCCAAGATTTTTATCCGCCGAGCTCAACGGTCCGTTGATTCCGTGCCCACTCTGGTGGTCGACGTGGTGAGATGGGGCTCGAAGATATGGTTCGATGGCAAGCTCATCGAATTCAACGAAGCCAAGATCCACGTCATGACGCACTCGCTTCATTACGGCGTGGGAGTCTTCGAAGGCATCAGGGCCTACAGATTAGACGACGGGTCGGTCGGCGTATTCAGGCTTGACGACCACCTGAGGAGGCTCGAATTCTCGGCCAAAATCTACAGGCTCAAGCTGCCCTATACGCTCGAGCAGCTGAGAGAGGCCGTGATCGCCGTCGTGAGGGAGTCGGGCTTCGGCGACTGCTACATTAGGCCCGTCGTGATCTTCAACACGACGGCCCTCGGCATATTCCCGAAAGAGAGGCCCGTCTCTGTGGCGATAGGAGCAATGGAGTGGGAGAAATACTTAGGAGAAGCCTATAGGCGTGGAGCGAGAGTCACCGTGGTCAAGTGGAGGAGGCCTCCACCCGACGTACTCCCCATCGGCGCCAAGGCTCTCGGCAACTACTTGAACAGCTACCTCGCCACGGTAGAAGCGAGGGAAAAGGGCTTTGACGAGGCCCTCATGCTCGACTACAGGGGGTTCGTTAGCGAGGGCCCGGGCGAGAACATATTCGCCGTGTTAGGCGGAAAGCTCGTGACTCCCCCGCCTAGCGCCAGCATACTGCCTGGCATCACCAGAGACACCATAATGAGGCTCGCGCGAGAGCTAGAAGGGGTGGAGGTCGTCGAGGCGGACCTCACGCTCGGGCAGCTCCTCTCGGCCGAGGAGGCCTTCTTCGTGGGCACGGCGGCCGAGGTCACACCAATAGTGGAGGTGGACGGTGTCTCGATAGGCGACGGAGAGCCCGGCCCTCTGACGAGGAGGCTGCAGAGGCTCTACGAGGACCTAGTGCGCGGGAGGCTCAAGGAGTACTCGAGCTGGATAACGCGTGTGACTTGAGCCGCGGGTGTTTCTCGCTTGGGGCTCGAGGAGGAGGTCTCTAGCAGGCTAGAGGTCAGGAGACTGAGAGACCCGAGCGAATACAGGAAAATCGTGGATGTAATGATGGAGGTTTGGGGGATGAAAGACTCGAGAGCGGTCGTGGCCCACCATCTCTTAATCGCCGCGGACAGACGCGGAGGCCTCGTGCTCGGAGCCTTCGATCGCGACACCGGGGAGCTTTTGGGCTTCTGCTTTGGGATTCCTGCCCTGACCGGCAACGGCAAGCTCTACCACTACAGTCACATGACCGGGGTCGTGCCTCGTTGCAGGTATAAAGGCGTGGGCTACGCGTTGAAGCTCGAGCAGAGGAAGCTCGTGCTCGAGCAGGGCTTAGACCTGATCGCGTGGACTTACGACCCTCTCCAGGCCCCCAACGCCAAATTCAACATAGCCAAGCTCGGGGCGGTGGTAAGGAAGTTCTACGTCAATTACTACGGCGAGCTGATCGACTCAATAAACTACGGCATGCCGACCGATAGGTTCGAGGCGGAGTGGTGGATCAAGAGCAAGAGGGTCGAGCTGAGGCTCTCGAGATCTCAACGACCTCCAGACCTCGAGAGAATCTTGCAGATGGGGGCCGAGGTGGTGACGAGGACTCGCGAAGTCGGAGGACTCAGGCTCCTCGAGTCCTTCGAGAAGAGAGCGAGCGCGGAGACCGTTCTCGTCGAGATACCGCGAGCTATCGAGCCTCTGAGAGGGGCGGGCGACGCCCTCTCGGCGTGGAGGCTCGGCCTCAGGGAGCTCTTCGAGGAGTACATCAATGGATCGAACTACGTGGTCGTGGACTTCGTGTGCCACGAGGAAAGCGGTAGATGCTTCTACGTCCTATGGAGGAGAGATCTCGAGAAGATACTCGAGGAGGGGGAGCCGTGGAGATAAGGCGAGTTGGGATCCACCACGTCGTCATGAGGCTCAGAGAACCCTTCGAGACAAGCTTCGGCAAGATCGTCGACAGACACTGTCTGATCTTCGAGGTGGAGGAGAGAAGCGGGGAAGTCGGCTGGGGAGAGGCTCCAGTCGACGACGGGCCATGGTATAGCTACGAGACCGTGGACACCGCCCTAAGCATCGCGGCGCGCTTCTTGGTCCCGGAGCTATTGAGAGCAGAGGAAGTCGACGGGCCCCTAGGCTTCCTGAGGCTCGCGCGGAGAGTGCGCGGCCACAGAATGGCCAAGGCCGGCATAGAGATGGCTCTCTGGGATCTCGCTGCGAGGCTGGAGGGGAGGCCCCTCTATAGGCTGCTCGGGGGGGTCAGGAGCAGAGTGGAGTGCGGGATCAGCGTCGGCATCATCGGAGACGCCGCGGCTCTGCTGAGGTCCGTCCTAAGATACTTAGAACGCGGCTATAGGAGAGTGAAGATAAAGATCAAGCCGGGCTGGGACGTGGAGCCCGTAGACCTTCTCAGGAGAGAGCTCGGACACATACCTCTCCAGGTGGATGCCAACGCCGCTTACTCTCTCGAGACATCGGGGCCTCTCCTCGAGCTAGACTCGCGGGACCTGCTCATGATAGAGCAACCCCTGCACTACGACGATCTGGCCGAGCACGCTGAGCTTCAATCCAAGCTGAGGACCCCCATATGCCTCGACGAGAGCATCAAGAGCCTCCACGACGCTAAGGCCGCTCTCAAGTTGAAGAGTTGCAGGGTCATTAACATCAAGCCGGCCAGAGTCGGGGGGCTGAACGAGGTGAGGGCGATACACGACCTAGCGGAGTCGTTCGGTGTTGGGGTGTGGATAGGGGGGATGTTGGAGACCGGGATCGGCAGGGCCTTTCTCGTCGCATCGGCCACGCTCCCAAACGTTAGGTATCCCAGCGACATCGGCGAGAGCTCGAGGTATTGGTACGAGGACATAGTCGAGCCGCCTTGGGAGCTGAGGAGCGACGGAACCATGGAGATGCCCGAAAGAAGCGGCATAGGCGTCGAGGTCTTGGAAGATCGGCTGAGGAAGCATGTCAAGGGAAGCCTCGAGCTCCGCCGCTCCGGCGGATAGCCCTGGTCGCGATCGAGCAAGACGTCCTCAACGACTAGAGTCTCGAGTCAATCTAGCCACGATCCTCTTCTTCGTAGGCCTCCAGGCCTCCGGCCCCTACGTGGCTCAATTCGCCGTCGCTCTGGGAGCCTCCGAGGCGCAGGTCGCTCTACTGGGCCCCGCCATAGCGGCCACGGCCCTGGGCCTCAGGCTCCTGACCGGGGCGCTCCTGGACCGGGGTCTAGCCGCCCACGCCTTAGTGGCTGGGGCGGCGCTCGCCTGCGTCTCTCAGGCCCTGCTGGTCTCTGCGAACGGTCTCGGGGAGATCTACGCGAGTAGGGCGCTTCAGGGCCTAGGCCTCGCTCTCTTCATGCCGACCACCATGTATGTCGCGGCCATGAGCGGCGAGTCAGCCGCCAGGGCCATAGCTTGGAGGTCCGCGGCCGTGGGCTTCTCCATGGCTCTGGGCCCGGCCATAGGGGGATACGTAGTGGCATCGCGAGGTTACAGGGCGGCCTTCGCCGTCTCTCTCGCCATCGTGCTCGCCTCTCTCTCCTTGTGCGCTACGATGCTCAGTCGGCTAGAGACTCTATCGGGTAGAGCCGGTGCGGATCTCGAGCGTCGAGCGCAACACTCCGCCCTCTCCAGGCTTTTAACGCCCCGCTTCCTCGTGCCGACAACGGTCGTGCTGCTGCACAGCATGTCGTTCAATTCGATGACGCTCTTCCTCCCGGCTCTCCACAAGCTGAGGGGAATCGACCCCCACGTCACGGGCGGCTTCTTCGTGGTCTTCGCGCTGGCCACGCTGCCCCCGCGCGTGCTCATGGGGGTATCGCGCCGACGCGTCGACGAGAGGGCGACGGGGATCCTGGGGCTGACGCTCTCGCTGCTCGGAGCCCTCCTGACGGCGGCGGACCCCCTCTCTAGACGCTTGACGGCTTACGCGGCCATAGCCGGGCTGGGGATGGGGTTCGTTGTCCCTTCTCTGCAGAGCCTCGCGCTCCTCGGCGTAGAGCCTCGCGTCAGGGGGCTGGCCTCGGGCGTTTACACGGCTATGTTCGACGTGGGAAGCCTCGCGGGGCCCCCTCTCTTCGTTGCGATGAGCCGCGATTACTCGAGAGCCATCGAAGTCTCGGCCCTGTTTTATGTGGTCCCCCTCGCCCTCTTCGCATCGAGCGCTAGGAAGATAGGAAGATAAAAGGTCGAGAAGAGCGAGAGCGCCGAGAGAAAGGCGAGCCGCCGTGGGGAGAGTGAAACTCGTCGCCGTGGCCGCTCACAGCGAGGACGCGGACCCATCGCTCGCCAGAGCGGCCGAGCTCTTCGTGGAGACGCTAGCGTCGAGTTGCGGAGAGAGAGCGGCGCTCGTATTGGGGGGCTACTGGGGCCTCATGAGGGTCGTGGTCGACAAAGCCCTCTCCTTGGGTCTACGCGTCGTGCTGCTGCCTCCTATCGAGATGGAGCGCGGCCGCGAGTACCCTCCAGATGCTCTGGTGATAAGAACGGGCCTGAGCTTCCGAGGGAGGAGCGTCGCGCTGGCTAGGAGCTGCGACGTAATGGTTGCCCTCGGAGGGGCCTCGGGGACCATGATTGAGGTCCTCCTGGCCTACACCGAGGGGAAGCCCTCCTTCGTCCTCCAGGGGACTGGCTTGCCGACCGACAAGCTTGAGAGGCTCGCTCCCTTCCCAGACGGCAGGAGGCTGGCGAGGATAGAACTGATCGAGGATCCCGTTGCGCTGGCCGAGCGCGTCTGCTCCGAGCTCGAGAGAGGCTTAACTGAGCAGTACAGCCAAGCTAGCCGCAGCTAGCTAGGGTCGAAACTGACGAGAGGAGCCCTACAGCGCGTCCGCGAGGACTTCGCCGGGACTCGGCGACTGGGAGTGCGTTGAGCGGGGGCGCTGACGACCTACTCAAGCCCCCCGGATGTTCGCGGTCCTCTACGGTAGCCTATCGGCTCTCTCGGTTCTTGTCTTGCTCGAGAGACGCCTCTCCGGCTTGCTAGCTCTCTCGGTAGACCTCATCGCTCTTAGTGTCCCTAATACTCTCGTCTGAGCCCGGTTAATTCCATCTTGACAAACGCGACGCTCTCAACACCCTATTTCCATTGACCGCTCTCGCCTCTGCCCCCGCCTCAGCGGGCTCTGAACTCAAGGCGAGCTCTCCAGCTCAGCACTTCCTTCTCCACGCTGGCGTGGCGCTCGAAGTCCTGGCCGTGCTGCTCAGCAAGCTCCAGCGGAGTGCACGGGCTGGTCCCCAGAAGTCTCGGAATGAGAAGAGGTCTGGGGACTGCTACCTCGTTATCACGCCACCAATGGTGGGGACGAGGAGCTGGAGCCCTGGCTATCACGAGCTGTTAGTTTACTACGCCAGCGCCGCGATCCGCGATCAGGGGTTTGAGCGATGAAGAGAGGCTGGGCCTAAGTTTCTCTCTTAACGGCTGGCCACTTAGGCGGTAGCATTGGCGGCCCGAGCGGGATCACGTTGGTCGAGGTCATGTTAAAGCGCATCCCCTACGCGAACCTCTTGCGGATTTCGTCGATCTCGATGATCTCGTTAGGTCTCGCCGCCGCGGCGGCGCGAGCGCGCGCTTTTAATCGGCCGACTGGCTCCTCTGCGCGGTGAGGAGAGGAGAGCGTGAGGCGCTCCCACCACTGGACCGAGGAGCTGGTCGCGGCGGTCGAGGAGAGAATCGGGAAGCTCGGCCTCTCGCACGTAGTAGTGAACGGCGGCCTCTCCGTCTCGGGTCTCCAACATATAGGAAGACTGCGCGGCGAGGTCCTCGTGGGGGAGGCCGTGAGAAGAGAGCTGAGACGCCGAGGGTACTCCGTGGAGCAGAAGATAGTCCTCTACACTCAGGACCCATGGAAGGGGAAGCCGCCTCAGTTAGCCCAATTCCCGCGCGGCGAGGGCTCCAAGTACGTCGGTTGGCCCCTCTCCAGGGTCCCCGACCCTTGCGGCTGCCACGAGGGTTGGGTCCAGCACTTCTGGGAGGACTTCGGGGCTTATCTCTCGAGATTCTCGGACGGAGAAATAGAGGTCGTGACGACCACGGAGCTCTATGCGGGCCCTCTCAAGGCGCTGGTCCTCGAGAGCCTCGAGAAGAGATCAAAGCTCAGAGCCGTCCTCAATAAGTACAGAGGCAGAGCTCCTCTGCCCGAGGACTGGAGCCCCTTCGAGCCGATATGCGGAGCCTGCGGTAGAATAGACTCGACGAGAGTCCTCTCGGTTTCCGGCGAGCTCGTCGAATACTCCTGCGGAGCCTGCGGGTACGTTGGGAGGACCGGCGTGGAGAACGGGAAGCTCGGCTGGAGAATCGAGTGGGCCGCTGTGTGGAAGGCTCTGCGCATAGACTTCGAGCCTTACGGGCGAGATCACGCGACTCCCGGGGGCAGCAGAGATAGCTGCTCCGAGATATCGCGCCTCGTCTTCGACTACGAGCCCCCGGCCGGGATCCCGTACGAGTGGGTCTCGTACAAGCGCGGCGGAGCCGAAGAGGACATGTCGAGCAGCGAGTTCGTTGGGCTGACGCCCAAGCAGTGGGACGAGGTGGCTCACCCGGAGGTCCTGAGATACTTGTACTATGGCACGCACCCGAGAAGGAGGATCGTGATAGATCTAGAGAGGATGCCCGCGTATTACGAGGACTTCTACTCGGCGGAGAGGCTCTATTACGCGTTGGGGGAGGGGAAAGTGAGCGCGTTGAGTCCCGACGACGAGCTCAAGGTCTCCTCCTACGAGCTCAGCATGTTGCCGAAACCGCCGAGCGAGATGCTCCCGCAGGTCTCCTACCTCACCATGGCTCTCTTGGTGCAATCTCTCCCGAGCTATTGGACGCCGGAGCAGGTCGTGGAGAGATTGAGAGCGTCAGGCCTCCTAGCGGGCGACCTGAGCGATGAGGGGCTCAGGAGGGTCCTCGGGCTGGCGAGGAGAGCGGAGGCCTGGGTCAAGCTCTACGCGCCAAGCCACGTGAGGTACAAGCTGCTGGAGGAGCTCCCGCCGAGTCTGACGGAGAAGCTCAGGTATCGAGGCCTCCTCGTGGAGCTCGGCAGGAGGCTCGAGGCGCTAAGCGAGTGGAGGAGCGAGGCGATCAAGAGAGTGATGATAGAGGTCACGGCCCACTTATCTGACGAGGAGCGCGCGAGATTCTACGAGGAGTTCTACATGGTATTCGTGGGCGACGTCAAGGGCCCGAGAGCGGCGCCGCTGGTCGAGGCCCTCGGGCGAGACGTCGTGTGCAAGAGACTGACGCGAGAGCTCTCGGGAAAAGATTAAGCTGGTCCTGAGCGAGAGAAGAGCGGGGCCGTGACGAAGGTCGGTATTGCTGAGCGGTGAAGACTGACACCAATGCCGAGCCTCGCCCCTACTCTGGGAGTCTGCGCGGGCAGAGCCTGGAGAAGGCGCAGTACCTGCACTCCCAATCCCACTTGGGCACCTTATCGGCTCTGAGGTGCTCTAGGACGAGCTCGCCGAGAGTCGGGCGACTCTCCGCCTCTACCTCAAATTCCACCAACCTGTCGCCGGTTACATAGATGAGAGTTCCTCTCCTCGAGCCCGTGAGCGCCATGTAGATCTTCAGTTGAAGCACGTGGTGCTCTTGAGGCAACCTCTGACCCGGGCGACCCGTCTTTATCTCGACGATCCTGTCCTCGAACATCGCATCTACCCTGCCCTTGACTACGTAGACTCTGCCGTCCACCTCGACTCTCTCGCTGACCTCCTTCTCGACCTCAAAGCCGACGGACGATAGCAGATGCTCTAGGCCCGCGTGAGCCACGTCGCCCAAGATGAGCTGAGGGTCGAATCTGAACGTCAGCTCGGGGAACCTAACGCGGAATTCTCTCTTCTTGGGACAGCCCGCCAGCTCCACCACGTAGATCACAGACTCGTCTCTAAGCTCGCTCAGCCTCTCCGCGAACTCAGCTCTCTTCCTCTCGTAGAGCAGATCCAAGATGGAGAGCCTCGAGCGGTCGAGAGAGCTCATCTCGGCTCGCCTCCCCCGACCCCCTTCACGAGAGCAGCGAACCTCCTCAATGACGCCGCCGCCTTCTCGGCCGCTCGCGAGTCGGTGCAGGGGCCGGCGATTCTCCTCCCATCTCTCATAGCTACAACGACGCGCGCGCGGCCGCGGCCGCGGCCGCAACTCTCCACGGCCACGGGCTCGGCCTCACCGATCAGCACGAGGCCCTCGAGCTCGTAGAGGTCCTTGACTTCGTCGCTCACGGTAGAGCACCGCGCTCTTCTAGAAGCCCCCTCCGAGCTTAAGCTTGAGCTCGAGGCCCGAGAGGTTTTTAACGAGTCTTGAGTCTCCCGCTCTGGGCCGGGACTTCGCATGAAGACCGAGGAGTCGTTGGAGTTTACCCGAGTTTCCTCGCTGTCCGATATAGCTCGAGCCGCCGCCGCGTCGATAGGCGTGGGTCAACCGGTTTACCTGTTGAGGTATAAGAGGAGAGATGGTCGCCACGTCGTTGGGATGCTAGCGGTCCTCAGAGACTATTATACGCTATACGGAGTCCCCATGCTCTACTACTACGAGTGCGAGCCGGACGACGCCAAGTGCGCGGAGAGCAACTACGTGGCTTTTAAGCTAGACGAATCCGGCGAGAGAGTCGAGCTCACGAATAGGAGCGTGCCCGGCTACATCATGATCCCGATACTCAATCTGGAGCTCCCGCCAAGCTTCCTCTTGCGAGGAGAGGAAGAGGAGAAAAAGAGGCCCGGACCCGCGCGACGTCGTAGAACGAGCTCAACGTTTTAATGCCCACGCGGGAAAGCTCGATGACGCCGTGAGGTGAAACGCGAGCATGAGCTATCTAGAGGAGCTGAGGGAGAAGATATCCGGAGAGCTCGCCGCCAGAGGCATGAAGCTTATGCCGAGGGGGTCGACGCTTAGGATAATTAAAGAGGACTCGGTCCTGATGGAACTGACCGACCGAGGAGACTTCGTGGAGATCAATTATAAAGGTAGGATGTACAGATACGATAAATGGTACACGAAGCCGAAACACTTGGCCGACGTGATCCTCGGTCAATTATCTTCTGGGAGCTCTTCGGAGAGAGCCTAGCCGTTTAAAAGACTTCTTAAGCACGAAGAGAAGAGCGGAACGGAAATGTTTTTCTTAACCTAACACCGAGGCAGCGGTGAGAGGATGGCCAGCAAATCGCAAGAAAGCCCCGACATTGCGAGGACCGCTCCTATGTACGACGCCGAGCTGGGGGCAAAGAGTAAAGTCGAGCTGGCGGTGGCCGAGAGCTGGAGCGCGGAGCTCGTACGCACTCTAGGCTGGAGGGTCGCGGGCGACCTAGTGCTATACCTCTATAAACACGCCCTGATCCACGGCGAAGGCGAGAAGGCTCTGTGGGAGGCCGTGGAGCCCAAGACGGGGTCGGTGGTACTGCGAGGGGAGGCGCTCCACTGCCCAGCTCACGTGCTCGACTCACTCAATGAGCTCGAGCAAGGAGGGACGAAGAGGCGCTTCGAGAGGATAATGCCGAGCCTCGTGAGCGCGGGACTCGTCGCCGAGACGCCAACGTTCAGGCTCCTCGTCTGCCCCAAGTGCGGTTCCTCCTACGTAGGCCCGAGGCTCTATTGCCCTAGCTGCTCGTCGGATGAGATCAAGCCGACCAGGCTCGTCCAACACGTCGCCTGCGGCTATGTAGATGTCGTCGATAGATTCCCGGTCGCCCCAGAGGGCAAGAGGGTGTGCCCTCGTTGCAACATACTCGTCACAAATCCCGAGACGCAGTTGAGAGTCCTCGGCAAGCTCTTCCTCTGTGAGAGCTGTAACGTCACGTTCAAGACTCCTATCCTAAAGTTGATTTGCATGAACGCCGAGGCTCTGGCTCACCGGGTCAACTACGAATTTGACCCACTCGATGGAGAGGTCAGAGTGCTGAAATCCTACAGGCTCTCGTCGCGACAGCTGAGCGAGCCCACGCTCGTGGAGGAGGTATTCGCTGAGGCTCTCAAGAGATACGTCGAGGAGCGCGGCCTAGGCCTCAGGCTTCACGCGGGCAAAGCCATAGCGCTGAGCGATGAGGTGCACCGCATCTTCAAGCTGACGCCTTTCTCTATGGTCATAGTCAATCAGGTCTCCAAGATCAACGTCGCTTTGGATTTGGGTCGAGGCAACGATGTGACGCCCTACGTAATGAAGACTGCCTACGTGAGCGGGACCGAGGGGCACTACGTGTTGATAATCACGCCTCAGCTAGAAGTCGGGAGAACGCTGATGGAAGAGGAGCTAGCCCATTCGAGTAAGAACAACGTCTTGGTCCTGAAGCTGATGGACGAAACCTTTGAGTCCCTCGCCGAAAAGATCACAGAATTCGTCCTCTCAGCGACGTGAGGCGAACTCTGCTCCTTTAAAACGACAGCGCTCTCTAGAGTTACTTCGGCGAGTTCGCTTGAAGAGGACCATCACCGTGAGGCTCTCGGAGGAGCTCTTAGAGCTCCTTGACGAGCTCGTCACGGTTGGGATCTTCAGGAGCAGAAGCGAGGCTGTCGCGGCGGCCGTGGAAGAGCTCGTCGAGAAGGTGCTTCTGGCCGTCCCGAGGCGATGATCCTGCAGCGATAGCCCTCAGACGCGCGGCCTAATACCATCTGCTCTTCGTCGGCTTATTCGAACCTCGCTTGGTCGGGGTCCTTGGTCTGACCTCGCGTGGCTCCAGAGCGTCGACTTCGAGCTCTTCTCGACCCTCGAGCTCGGGGAGTTCTTCTCTCTCATCCAACAGCCTCATCTCCATTGCGAATCGCTCTAAGAGTTGGAGATCTACTTCGATGAGCCGCCTGGGATCCTCTATCGGGTATCCCCGCTCTCTCAAGAACTCTATGAGCTTCTCCAAGAGCCCCGCAGAGAGCACTAATTCGAGGATTCTCTCCTTAGATGCGCTCACGACGGAGCACTCTCTCCCTCCCACGAAAAGCTGCCATTTAAATTTCCCTCGCCACGAGCTCACGTTCCCGGGCTAGGTCCGTCGGCAGGGGAGGTCGCCGTGAGCGGGTCCAGAGCCGCCCCGTGCTCGATCGCGGTGTACCGGGGAGGTCCCACGGGCGAGTGCCTAGAGCCCCCGGGAGAAATCGACGTGTTCGAGCTAGCTTACGCGACAAAGAAGGGCAAGACCGAGGCACGAGGAAGTGACGGCAATAAGATCGATTGGATCGACGTGATACGGATCTACTCGAGCGAAGAGCCCAGAGCCTGGGTGATGTTCTCGGTCTACTATGACCTGATAGAAAGAGGTAGGCTCGTCAAGCGAGGGCCTCTCCCCCACGGCTTCACGATGTATTCAGGCGGCAAGCCGCTCGCCAATATAGTCGTGCTGGAGGAGACCGTGCCGCTCGTCGTGAACAGTCTCATCGAGTGGCTACAGACCTCGAGGAAGCAAGGCAGAGCCCTGATTCTCGCCATAGTAGATAAGCACGGCGACGTATCGTACTACCAATTGGAGGGCTTCGAGTAAAGCCCTGCCGTCGACCTCAGCTCTAATTTCAGGGAGATCGCCTCGTAAGGTGGCAGTGCCAGCTCGAGCGAGTTCGGTCTGGCTGGCGCGAGCTCCTCCTCGCCGTCGATCGCGGCGGACGCTTTTGCCACATAGTGCGGAGGTCTCACGTAGATTCTGGTCGAGACGCTCCTCGGCATAGGATTGACCAGCTCGAGCTCGAGCTCGTGCGGCCCCCTCTCGCCGACGCACCTCAGGCGACTGGAGTGAGGGATAAGCGCCGGCGGGCTCAATTTCACCAACGGCGTCAGCTCTCTCGCTCTGCCGAACTTAGCCGACAGCTCGTACCAACGTCTCACGAGATCACGACTCAGTCCGCGCCCGCTGTAGACCGCGACCGGTCGCTCCGAGGAGGCCTCGAGTTCTCGCCCAATGAAGCGGGCCTCGAGCTCCGAGCTCGAGACAACTGCTATCGCTCCCTCCGGCCCTCGGAGTCCCACCAGCCCGCTAACGAGCTTCTCGCCGACACTCAGCGAGTCCCACACAAGAGCGAAGGGCTGCAACCAAAACACGAGAGGCTGATCCACTTTCGCTCCCATCGTGAAGCTCAGCCTTCCCTTCAACGGTAGTAATAAGAGGAGGCCCCCCGCGCGGTCAATGATCATCGCCACGTTAGGCCAGACCAACGCGGACAGCCTAGGCCCGGCCAGCGCCTCAGGCTCTCCCCCCGCCTCGAGCTCGAGGGATCCTCCGCTTAATTGAATCGAGGCCCAGCCCACTCCTAAATTGATCCTCGCGCCCTCCGTAACCCTCTCGGCATTAACCGGCCTCAGCTTCTCGTATCGCTTGTGTGAGAGCTCGTCTAGGCTCCCGTAACCCTCTACCTCGAGGATCGTGACTACCTTCTCCTCGATATCGATCCCCCTAACGATCGAGGCCTCCCAAGGTATCGTGGACAAGGGCATCGCGCCGTCCTCGCCGCATTCGTGCTCGTGAAGACCGAGCCTCCACGGAGAGAGCCTCTGGGGTCTCGACGTCCTGTACCAAAGCGACGTCGGCTCGCTTCCTCTGAGCCAAACGACCTTTCCATTGGCGGAGAAGTACATCACGCCGAAGCCGGGGCGAGGGCTCCTGGAGACCTCATCGCTGGCGCCACGCAGGACGAGTCTTTCGTAAACTTCGAGATTCCACAAACCCAGGAGCAATGACTCTTCCAAGGGTGCCTCGGCCTCTCTACTAGTCTACTAGAGATGGTGCCGCCGCCGGGATTCGAACCCGGGACCTCCGGATTCCCCAGGCGCTCGACCCGATCTTTCCGGGGCGACCGTATGAGTCCGGCGCTCTTCCTGGGGCTGAGCTACGGCGGCACGATTTGGTGGTAGCCGGGCGGGGATTCGAACCCCGGTCGCGGGGGCTCTTCCCTCCCCCACCCACTGCTGGTTCGCCGCTAAGCTGAAAAACGTTTGCGCCTCTCCTATATAGAGTGATTTCGCTTGTAACGCGCAAGAGGAGAGGCCCCGTTGTTGAAGCTGCGTCGCCGCGGAAAGTCCGAGGTCCTCCGCAAGTGCTCTAGTTGCCTCCACTACAAGGAGAAGTTCCGCTACTGCTCCTTCATGAAGATCTCCGTCAACGGCGGGGCCGAGGCCTGCGATCACTACGCGCCCAGGAGCGCCGAGGCTGCGTGAGCTTGGCCGAGCCCGTGAGCCCCGAGATAATGGTCTTAGCCGAGTTGGGGCTAATCTACCCTCCCTCATCTCTAATTCTCGTTGAGTGTTCCCCCGAGACCTCCCCCGAGGTCGTGTTCCTCGAGTTCGTGGTCAGGAGGATGACCTCGGGAGAGAGGACGCTCGTGCTCTCCCTCCGACAGGACCTGCTGGAGGATCTCCGTAGATCTTCCGTTCCTTTCCCCGTCTTCTCCCGCTACAAGCATATGATGGAGTCGGCCGTGAGCCCGGACGAGTTCTCGAGTAAAGCCGAAAGCCGCGGAATTCCTCTCCTGTCGTACGCGAAGGCGAACGACGCGAGGGAGATCGCCGAGGAGATCGCGAAACACGCCGAGCTTTTCCCCTTCATCTACGTTTATGCCGTGGACCTGGCCGCTCTCGAGGAGCCCGGAGCACTCGAGAGCCTCGCCGAGGCCGCCGAGAAGACTAAGAGGTCGAGAAAAAGAGGGTCGCTGACCTTCTTCGTCGACGAAGCTGTGCGCTTCAGGTCCGCGGGGAGGAGACTCGAGTACGCGGCAGATCTGGTCTACAGATTGGTCGCAGCGAGCGAAACAGGTCGAGCCCTCATAGTGTTAGCGAGAGCGAAGTTCACCGCGAGGCCTAGAGTCAGAATCGAGTACTCGATAACGAAAGAGGGCGTTAGCTTCGAGCTCGTGCGAGAGATTTAGCGCTCGCGTCGGAGGGCCGAGGGCTTTGAGCGCCGGCTCCGCTCCTCGATACGAGGTCATAGTATTGGGCTCGGGGGCCGGAGGATTAGCCGGGCGCCGAGCTCAGTCGATCGTACTCTTCAGAGAGGAAGACGGCCGAGCTCTCTTGATAGATGCCGGTCAACCTCTACCTCAGAGGTTGCGCGAGGCCGACGTAGATCCCGCTGGCATCGGAGCGGTCATCGTGACGCACGCTCACGCAGACCACTTCCTAGGCCTAATCGGTTTGCTCTATGAATTGAAGACCGTGGGCGTCAAGAGATCTCCTCCGGTGTATACGGGGTGGAGCTCGGCCTCGACGCTCTCGATAGTCTTGAGCGAGCTCTCGCCCTCCGGCTTCACCACGGAGATCGAGGGGCTAAGCGAGGGTCGCGAGGAGCGAGTCGAATTAGGGAAGATCGTGGTAGAGACTTTCCCCGTAAGGCACAGCGTACCAACGCTGGGAGTGCGCGTGCTCGATGCCGCGAGGAGCGAGTGCCTCCTCTTCTACTCCTCGGACACGGTTTATCTAGAGAAACTCAAGGAGCTCGCTGAATGCTCCATAGGACTCCACGAGGCCACTCTGCCCGTCAGCATGGAGAGCGTAGCTGAGGAATCGGGCTTCCACTCGAGCCCTCGCCAAGCCCTCGAGGTGCTCGAGCGATCGGAGATCCGCGTGCTCACCCACCTCACCGAGCTGACCTTCAGGGACCCCTTCGAGGCGCGCCACCCCTACGTGGTGGCACACGATGGGCTGAGGCTGATCGCGAGGGGGAGGCGTTAGAGTGAGGCCGAGGCTCTCAGATAGCTCAGGGCTTCCTCTAGTCCTCTCCTAGCGCACTCGCGCACGAAGTCCCTGGGGACGAGCTCAGGGCATCTCTCTGCGACGATGTGTGGGCGGCTCCCAGAGGCTCTCATGTCAACGCCCAGCATCGAGAGAAGATCCTCTCCTACGAGGTCGGCCACCGTTATGGGTTCGTTGCGCGCTAAGTTCTCGAGCTGCAGGCACCTGGGCCCGATCCACTTCCAGAGCAAGGGGTGAGCGTCGTAAAGCCTCCTCCACATAAGCCACGCGAGTGCCCTGAGCTCCCACTGCGTCTTAGCGCAAGTCCTCAGGCTCAAGAAGTGAGCGAGCTCTCTAGCGTTCATAGTCACGATGATCTTCGTAGCCACGGCCTGAGGCACCACGTACCTCGCGTCCTCGGGAGGCACGCCGATCTTCAGGAGCCTCCTGTAAGCCTCTAACGCTCTCGCGTACGCGGCCTCAAACTCCTCGGCGGCTTCACTTCGCTTGATTACGCTCGGCGGCACCACCGGCTTGAGCAGCTCTTCGTCGAGGGCTCTGTATCTCTGGCTGTGCTGCGTGTAACTGGCGAGCCTGTGCCTCACGAGCTGATGCGAATTCCCCGACCACAAGACCAAATCGCCCCTCCTCACGTATAGCAAGTGCCCCGGTACAACGAGACTGTACACGCGCCCCGCGTAGTACACCAGCTCCACGTTCTCCACGCGGACTACGACGTCGGGCTCTAGGGAGTCCCCCGGTCTTCCCGAGCCGAGTGAAGTCTTGATCCCATAGGAGCCCGGCTCGAGGTTGGACGCCTCGACGAGAACCCAAGTCTTCGTGTCTTCGTCGCGGACCCAAAGCCTGTGCTCGGGCGTGACTAGGAGCTCCCCCTTCTCCAATCGGAGCCTGACCATAGGGCCCCTATAGAGCTCTATTATCTTGGCTTTAGGTCTGCACCACTCGAGCGCGCCCGACTCCATGCAGGCTACCTCCGTGCTCAGATCGACGTGCTCGAATCTCATCCACCCCTCTCTCGTGAGGACTTCCGTCTCCTCGTCGTAGCACGCGACGCGAGATAGCCCCTCAATGTAGAACGTATAGACGCAATGTTCCCAGGGGCTAGTATGCCCCCTCCTCATGGTCTCTCGAATCCACTCCTCCTTCTCCTCCTCGAGCATCGAGGCCCAGCTGACGTCGAACGGCTTCCTCGTTAGCGTCTGCTTGCTAGCTACGGCAACGAGCTTATCGCATTCAGGGGTGAATTTCACGAGCTCCGCTCTCAGCATCTCTCACAGCCCGCTGGCTCAATAGCGATGCGGGGGAGCTCGAGCTTAAGCTCGTCGAAACATCTCAAGAAGCTCGCTAAGAGGGATATTGGCACTATCGTTGCCCCCCCAAGAGGCCCCCTCATCTTAGACAACAACGTGACCACGATGGGGTAGAGGTGCGCGATGCCTCCGCCCGCTTCGCGCTCGATCTCCTCGATTAACTCGCGACAGAGTGTAAGCTTTCTCGCCCTCCGCGCGTGCTGCTCTGCTATCGCTGCCAGCCTCGAGGGGGTAGAGCTTCTCGGATTCCAATGCTTGCAGTCGACGATTAGGACCTCTCGACCTAATAGCCCCACCACGTCAACTTCCAACTTTTGGGGCTTAGAGCACCTGAGCCCTCTCAAGCAGCTCGCTCCGCTCTCCTCAAGTATGGCCGCGACCTCCTCCTCGAATTCTCTCCAGCTCAGGAACTGAGATACTACGTGGGGGGAGACTCCGCGCTCTATAGCCGAGACCGCTAGCGCTATCCGAGACAGCACGAATATCTCCTCTCCTCGTATCTCTAGGCCGCCGAGCTTCCTGAGGTTCGCCTCTACGAGCACACGCGGCTCTCCCAATGCCGCGGCGAGCTCCCCGACCGTTCGGGGGCCTCCTCGCAGCAGAAGCCTAGCAGCCTGCTCGAGCCACGTGGAGATTCTCCCCCGCTTGCTAAGCGTTAAATGCCTTCTTTGCGCTCATTAAAAGCTGGAGCCCGTGAGGTGCTTCGTCGAGATTGCCGATCTACGTGCCTGAGAAGATCGAGTACAAGCCCCTCCCCCTCGCTCTAGTCCTCAGAGAGATGAAAACTCTCTCGAGTCTCGCTCTGGACCTGGCATACTACAGCACGATATACGCGGACTTGGCGATCGCTCGCCTTGTTCTCAAACTCGAGCACGAGGTAGACGCCAGGTGGGCTCTCGCTGCGATGCAGGCCTCCCTCTCCTCCAGAAGCCCCAAGAACAGCGAGAGGATCGTTGGTCTCCTGAAGGTGATCAACGCGCTAGACGCGGTGAGCGATGCCGCGGGAGACCTCGCCTCCGTAGTCATGTTGATGCCTGAGAAGGTGGGGCTTAAGATTCTACTTCAGGTCCTGTCCAAGAGCGAGGAGCGCATATGCAGGCTCAAGGTGAACAGCCTGCCCAAGCCCTCGGCTAGAATAGTCGATATAACGTCTTTCCCGAGACACTCCGATGTTTTGATCGTTGAGCGGGGCGAGACCATGACCATAGAGCCTCCGCCAGACTTCGCCTTGGAGGTGGGCGACGTGTTGCTGCTACGAGGCACCGAGGAGGCTCTAAAGTCTGTGGCCGAGCTACTCGGCGACTACTCGGGCCTCGAGGAGGCTCGCGGCTTGGAGGTCGAGGAGCCCCTCAGAGAGCTGGTGAGATATGTCGTGGATCTAAAGAATACCTCCGAGGTGGCGCTGGATCTGGCATTCTATTCTGTCATCAGCGGAGATAAAGCGCTAGCCCTCGAGGTCGTAGAGCTCGAAGAGCAGACAGACTCGCACTACGTCGGGATACTTAAGCTTCTTCACTCGATGAGCGAGAAGATCAGCGCGAAAGAGAGGGTGCTACTTACCGTGCTCCTCAGCACGCTCGAAAGGGTGGCGGACGCGGCGTGGAACATAGCGTCGGTGGCCGCGAGCGACTACGAAGTGAGCGAAGTCTTGGAGCGCGCCGAGAGGGAGAGCAACGAGGTGGTGATCCGCGCGATCGCGAGAGAAGAGGCGTCGGGCTCCACCATAGGCGACGCGCGCTTAGACGACGTGGGGGCGCACGTGCTAGCGCTCAAGACGAGGAGCGGCAAGTGGCTGCCGCTGCCCGACGAAACGACACGCTTGGAGCCGGGCGACGAGCTCGTGCTCAAGCTCTACAGCGAAAAAGACCCAAACTTGGTGGAGACCTTGAGGGTTAGAGGCCTTGAGCTGATACATCGGTAAAGAGAGCAGGGGCTCGACTTCTCGTCGAGAGCCTCACGTTTATTAGACGTCGGAGGCGGAGAGGCCCCGCGCTCGAGTTCCCTGGGTGGAAGGGTTGTGGAGAGCCGCGGCGCTACTTGACGCCATCAACGAGAGAGAGCCGCTGGCTTTGGCCACGGCCGCGGCAGCGCTGACGCTGGCTCTGCTCACGAAGTTCGGGGCGGTCGGCGTGGCGAGCGTGCTGGCGGGGTTCGTTGCACACGAACTAGCTCACAGGGCTATTTCTAGGAGGTACGGTTGCTCGAGCAGATTCGTCGTTGACTCCTTCGGTCTGCTCGTCACCTTGATCTCGGCTCTGCTCCCCGTGGCCTTTCTCGCCCCGGGCTACGTAAGCTCTAGATGTCCTTTCACGTTGTCAAAATTCGCCGAGGCGAGGATCGCCGCATCGGGGCCTCTAGCAAACATAGCCTTAGCGGTCGCCGCTCTCGCCGTGCACACGATCCTTGGCGACTGGCCTCTTCGCGTTTTCGCCGAGGTCAACGCCTGGCTGGCCCTCTTCAATCTCCTACCCATCGGCCCGCTCGATGGCTCCAAGGTCCTGCGCGGCAGCGTTGTCCTCTGGGCTGCCGCCTTCATCGCCTCATTGCTCATACTGTGGAAGGCCTAGCGACAACGCGGAGCGCTCCGAGAGGTGGAGGATCGCCTTGGCCCTCGTGGTACCCGTGCCTGAGCAGCCCAACCTCCTAGTGACCGTGTTTCTGACCTTCATCCTCTGCCTGGTCCTCGTGTTGCCTCTTAGAGTCCACGTCATCGAGAAGAACCTCGAATACTTCTTCGCGCTCATGGGGCTCCTATCGATCGGAGGAGTCTACACTCTGGGTCTCGTGAGCTCGGAGCTCCTAGACGAGGTATTCTCGCATGCTCTACTCTCCCCCGTCAGCATCGGCGGTAAGCCGATCGGGATAACGCAGGTGGTCCTTCTAGCCGGCTTAGCGTTCGGGGTGCTTGGAGAGAAATTCTACTCGGCGATAAGCAACGCGTCGAGGCGTTTGGGCCTCCCGCTTCTGGTCTTCGTAGTAGTTCTGGCTCTGGGCTTGAGCTCTAGCCTGATCTCTGCCATCGTGGCATCAGTCGTGGCGGCCGAGATCTTGCGAGGGCTCCCCGTGGGCGACGAGAAGAAGAGGCGGATAGCCGTAGTGGCGTGCTTCTCCATTGGGGCGGGAGCGGCTCTGACTCCCGTGGGCGAGCCTCTCTCGACGATCGCCGTCTCCAAGCTGTCGGGCGAGCCCTATCACGCAGGCTTCTGGTTTCTCGTCGATCTGCTAGGGCCCATCATAGTTCCGTTGATACTCGGGCTCTCGATCTACGCTGCCTTCATCGCTCGCGGAATCGAAGCAGGCCGAGCGAGCTCGCTCGGCCTGAGCGGCTCCGGCAGCAGAATCTCCGATGCATTCACGAGAGCCTTCAGAGTCTATGTATTCGTCTTTGCTCTCGAGCTCCTAGGCGCCAGCTTTTCCCCCATAAGCTACTGGTACCTGCGGAGGATGCCCGATTGGGCCGTCTACTGGTTCAACACGATCTCGGCCGTGCTCGATAACGCTACGCTCACGGCCGCCGAGATCTCGCCAGCCCTCTCGATAGAGCAAATAAGGAGCGCTCTGATGTCGCTGATAATATCAGGTGGAATATTAATACCCGGTAACGTCCCAAACATAGTTGTAGCGGCGAGACTTGACATCGGAAGCAGAGAGTGGGCCCGAATAGGGCTCCCTCTCGGCTTCGCTCTCCTCGCCGCGTGCTTCCCCGTGGTGGAGCTGCTATGAGCTCTGAGCTCGCCGCGGTTAGAATGGAGACCGTGTTGGTTCCCCTGGATCTCTCCGAGTACTCGGCCAGAGTGGCAGAGTACGCTCCTATCCTCGCGAGAGTGGGCGTTAAGCGCGCCTACCTGTTACACGTCATAGAAGAAATCGTACTCGAGCACGTCGCTTACTTCTATCTGCAGGACCTCGTGGGCTCTCTGAAGGGGCGGGCCAAGGCTACGCTCGACACGGTCGCGACTAGATTTCGGCAACACGGGATAGAGGCGCAGAGCCTGGAAGTCGTCGTAGGAGACCCCGCGCGCATCATAGCGGAGGAGGCGCGAGCTAGAGCCGACGCCATAGTCATGATGAGCAGAGGAGTAGGTTACCTCAGGGTGAAGCTGCTAGGCAGCACGGCTGAAGAAGTCCTGAATCTCTGCTCTAGACCCGTTTTAGTCCTCAAGGAGGTCGAGAGAGGAGCTGAGCTCGCGCACAGGAGGATGGAGCGGATACTCGTCGGCTTAGCCTTTAGGTCCATAGACGAGAGGGTCCTCTCCTACGCCGTGAAGTTCGCGGAGTCGCTCGGAGCCAAAGTGACCTTGGTCCATGTCGTGGGACGTGACGAGAGCGGCAGAGACGCCGCGGCCAAGCTGGAGGAAATCTCGCGCTCTCTCTCAGAGAGAGGCATCGATGTCGACTACGTCGTCCCGATCGGTGACCCGTGCAGAGAGCTCATAAGCGCGGCCTACGACATCAACGCTGATCTCGTCGTGCTGGGAGACGAGGCTTGCTCCGAGCCCCAAGAGGTCAGGCTCAAGCACAGGAGAGTGCTCGACTGCGTAGCGAGGAGACTGGCTCGTCACGTGTTAGTGGCTTTCTGAGTGGGCGAGCGCTCTATTACTTTACCTCTCAAATCGAAGAACGTGACCCTCTCGATCAGGACCTTCACTTTCTCGCCGAGCGAGGCGGAGCCGCTCGGTAGAACTATCGACGCGTAGTTCCTCGCTCTGGCCACGAGTCCTCTCCCTCGCTCAACTACCACTCCCTCGACGAGGCGCCCAATGTATCTGGCGTGCCTCTTGTAGCCAACTTCCTCGCATAGCTTCGAGAGTCTCCGGCTTCTCTCCTTCTTCACGTGATCGGGGACTCCCTTTAGTCTCGCCGAGAGCGTGAGGGGCCTCGGAGTGTACTGAGCCACGTGGACTCTATCGAACTCGAGCTCTCTCACGACCCTCATGGTGTTCTCGAAAGCCTCTTCGTCCTCACCGGGATGCCCAACTATGATGTCCGTTGCTATGTAAGCGTCCTCAAACTTCCGCCTGATTTCTCGTACCATCTCGACATACTCATCGACGCTGTAGTTCCTCTTCATTACTCTCAGCACTCTATCGTCTCCAGATTCCAACGGTAAATGGAAGAACAGATAGATCCTCGGATCCGAGTAGAGCTCGAGCAGCTCGTCCATTATCTTGAGGAACCAGCCCGGCGTCATCATGCCGACGCGCAGCTTGTAGTCTCCTCCCACCTTACACAGAATCTCCTCGATGAGGTTTGGCAGGAGAGGCTTGCCCGCCAAGTCGTAGCCGTAGACCGCCAGGTCCTGCCCCGTCAACTGTATCTCGTAGAATCCTCGCTCGACCAGCTCTGCTATCCGCTCTACGACGCGTTCGGGCCTCCGGCTCAGGAGATTGGGCCTCGCCACGGTCGTGATGCAGAATGAGCAAGAACATAGGCACCCCTCGCAGAGAGGCACCACGGCGATCAGCTCATCTCGCGATGGGCAGATCGCGTAGCTCGGCAAGAGATCGCGCTTAATGCTCGAGTGCTCGAGGATAGCCGTCCCTGGAGGGCTCTCGAGGGCCTCGACGATTCGGTGGACGCTGCCCGTGCTCAATAGAGTCATCTCGGGAGCCAGGGAGAGTAGCGTGAACGGCCTCGCGGAGGCCAGGCAACCAGCCACTACGAGCTTCTTACCGAGCCTCCGCAGCTCCGCGATCCTCTTCATCGCTCTCTCCTCGGAGTCTCGCCTCACGGCGCAAGTGTTTAGGAGGAGGAAATCCGCCTCCTCCGGCGATGACTTGAGCTCGTAACCGGCCGAGACCGCGAGCTCTATCATTATCTGGGAATCGCTCTTATTTAGGGGGCAACCGTAGGTCTCGACGTAGAGTCCTCGACTTCTTCCTCCAACAGCCTCCTCAGGCACCTCGCGAGGGCACCCAGCGCGTATTCTCCGGCGGTTCTCCTATCAAAATTGCGCCTTTCAGCCTCGCTCTCGACGTAGGCGAAGAGGAAAATCGTCGGGGCTCCACCTATCTCGTGCACTGCTCTGACCATACTCGAGACCTGAGCCAACGGGATCAACTCCCCCTCGGCATCTATGAGGGGCTCCCTCAGCTCTCCGCTCGTTATTGGAGCGTAGAGCTTGACGACGACCTTCAGCTCTCGTCCTCTCTCCCCGAGCTCCCGGTTCACTTCTCTCTCCAGCAACTCGGCTAAGGATTCGTAGCTCTCCCACCGGCGGGGGACGAGCTCGGAGAGGGCACGGAGAGAGTCCCTCGCGTACTCGACCCATGAGACCTCGGGGGGTCCGAGCCCTCTCGCTTCGCTGAGCTTTCTGGCTAGCCTAGCCATCAGCACCTCCTGCCTCTTTGCTAGAGGAACGTAGGGGGGCCTTCTTCGGAAGAGGCGCGAAGCCCACTCCTCGACGTCTCTCCTCCCGGAGCACTTCGCGATAGAGCTTAACATCACGTCAACGAAGCCGTCGTCTACTCTGATGTTAGACTCGACGACGTATCTCCAAATAGTCTCGGGATGGAAGAGATCCCACAGAGCTCTCGGCGGCGAGGGAACAAGTCTCTCGACGCAATCTAGAGCCTCGGGCCAGGCCTCCGCCGCGAGTTGGAGGAGGCGAGAGTACGTTAGCTCCATCGCTAGAACCTTGTGGTGCATATAGACCCAGCGATACATCATATACCTCGAATAATAGAGCTCCTCGATATTCGACAAGAGCTTTGCTGGGTAGATTATCTTCACTTCTCCGTCTGCTATCCGAGCTGAGACCCCGCTCGCGAGCCTCTCAACGTCTACTCTACCATAGGTGGCCCCGGTATTGTAAGCGTCTCTCACCAGGTAGTCCATTCTGTCGGCATCTATCACGTGGCCCGAAATTATAGAGCGCGCGAGCTCTATAGCCGGCTCGGTGAAGATTCGCGTCTTCTCGCCTCGACCAGAGCTGGCGCAAAGCGCCGCGAGAGCCGCCTCGGCAAGTCTCTCCACTAATTCGCCGTGCTCGCCTTCCCACCGAGCAGACACCTCTCTCAACAGCTTCTCAGCCATAGAGCAGCCGCCAAGCTCGTGCAGTCTCCGCTTAGACCTCGAGAGGAGTTCTCTCAGCGAGCCCTCCAACGAGCCGCGCCTATGCGCCTCCTCTATGGACTGCTCGGTGGCGTGGCTGTAAGGGAGGTGGCCGATGTCGTGGAGGAGAGCGGAAAGTCTAACGAGTTGAACGAAGAGCTCGCCTCCTCCTTCCTCCAGTAGCTCGTCGCGAATGCTCGGGTTGGTCCTCAGGATCGACTCGGCCATGAGATGAGCCACGTGCATTGACCCGAGCGAGTGCTCGAAGCGCGTGTGCTTTGCCTGAGGATAAACGAGATACGTGAATCCCAACTGCTTTATCCCGTGAAGTCTGAGAAATGCCGGGTGCTCTATCACCTCGTACTCGAGTCGATTGACTGGTATCAGGACGTGTATGGGGTCCTTAAAGACTGCTCTTAGGGGGAAGAGCCCGAGGACTCCGCGAGAGCTCCCGCTTCTCTCCAAGGCTAAAGCCTCTCGCCGACACGAGGAGCAATCATTAATGGGAGATACCGAAGAATAAAAGAACGCGAGTAGAGGCCTGTGAAGAGGAATCCGGGAACTGAGCTGTGATGTGAGAGCTTCTCAGAGGCCTTGGGAATTGAGGGGAGGCGCGGCGTCGTCCAAGTGGCCGAGCGTAGGCTACACCAACGCGTGTCCAAACTGTGGAGGTCACATCGAAGGAAGCAGGCTGTTGCGAGGCCTGCCGTGTTCTAGGTGCCTCCCCACTTCTGAGGTCCTCGAGCCGTTGAGCTCGAGAGAGGTCCTCGAGGTGCTACACGCCAATGGGAGGCTCTACATGCTCGGGCGCCTCTACGAGCTCGAGACGGAGCTCGAGAAGTTCGAGGAGTTCTTCGAGAGAGCAGTCGGAAGCCCCCCCTGGAGCTCGCAGAAGACTTGGGCCGGGCGCGTCTTAAGGGGTAAGAGTTTCTCGATCGTTGCTCCCACTGGCGTGGGCAAGACCGTCTTCGGGCTCGTCATCTCGCTCTTTCTGGCGTCGAAGGGCAAGAGGTCCTACGTGGTCTTTCCCACATCGATCCTAGTACAACGGGCCGAGCTAAAGCTCTCCGAGCTCTCTTCGCGCGTCTGCCCAGGAGCGCGCGTGTTGGCTCTGCACTCGAGACTAGATCACAGTGAGAGAGAGCGGAGGCTCGCTCGCCTCTCGTCGCGCGACTTCGACGTATTGGTCACCACTTCCAGGTTCATGATCAACAGGAGTAGGGAGCTCGCAGAGCTCGGGTTCTCTCTGATCTTCGTAGACGACGTCGACGCCGTACTCAGGAGCGGGAAGAGCGTGAGCGCCCTCTTGACTGTTTTAGGTTTCACCGACGAGGACGTGGAGCGTGCTCGACGGGCCGCGTCTCTGCGGAGAATACTGGCCTCGATCACTAGGAGGGCTTCAGCAGCAAGAGAGAGCTTTGACGAGATAGAGGCTCTCGCGCGCGAGCTGAGATCCATCGAAGAGGCGCTGAGCGCTAAGAGAAGTCGGGCTCCCTCGCTGGTCGTGAGCAGCGCCACCGGGAGAGCTCGGGGGCCTAAGGTTGAGATCTTCAGAGAGCTCCTAGGCTTCAGAGTTGGAGCTATCGGGGAAATGCTCAGGAGAGTGTACGACGTGAAGTGCTCTCTCGAGCCCGGGGAGAATATTGTCGAGGCTGTGGCCCGCGTGGTCAGCGCGCTGGGGTCCGGGGGGCTGGTCTACGTTCCTCCCGACCTAGGCCCCGGAGCCTACGAGGCCGTAGCGGGCGCTCTGATGGAGAGAGGCGTTAGGGCCGAGGTCATGCGCTCCAGAAGCGTTCGAGCACTCGAGCTCTTCGTCTCCGGGGAAATAGACGTGCTGGTCGGCTCGGCCGTCTACTACGGGGTGCTAGTCCGAGGTCTCGATATGCCAGAGCGCGTTAGGTACGCAGTATTCGCCGGGGTACCGCGCTTTAAGTTCTCGGTAGCGGCCAAGGAGGCGCACCCGCTCGGCGTGTTGAGAATGCTAGCAGTCTTAACGGAGGCGGCGCCCGAACCGTGGAACAAATCTGCTATGGAGCATCTGGTTAAGCTGAGGAGGTTAGTGAGGCGCTTATCTCCGGCGGCTCTTCAGGCACTCGCGGAGAGAGTGCGCGCCGGGGGCGAGATGGGGGAGCCCGAGAGATTGGTGCTGCAGGCGGTCGACTTTGTGGGGAGAGCCCTGGCCGAGGAGAAAGTCCTGGAGGCGCTGAGGACCTCGCCCGACGTGGTAGTTCGTTTTGAGGACGGGCAGCTCTACGTCCTCCTGCCCGACGTGATGACGTACATTCAAGCGAGCGGCAGGACAAGCAGATTGTACGTTGGGGGCTTGACGCGAGGTCTCTCCGTAGTGTTGGTCGACGACGAGAGGCTCATGAGAGCTCTGATGAGCAGGCTACGGTTCTTCGTAGAGGACTCCGAGTGGAGAGATTTCGCCGAGATCGTGAGGAGCGGAGAGCTCTCGAGGATATTGGCCGAGATCGACGAAGACAGGAGAGCAGTGCGTAGAGCGATCGCCGGCGATCTACGCGGGCGAGTCGAGGACCTTACCAAGACCGTCCTCCTCGTCGTCGAGTCCCCAACGAAGGCTAAGACTATCTCTAGGTTCTTCGGGAGACCCAGCGGCAGGAGAATCGGGGAGAGCCTGACTGCGTACGAGGTCTCGCTCGGAGGAACTCAGCTGCTGGTGGCTCCCACGGGTGGCCACATAGTAGATTTGGTGACCGAGGAGCCCGAGGGCGCGGCCGAAGCCTTCTCGTACTCGTTCTTCTATCACGGAGTTGGAGTGCGTAAGACCGATGGGCTCCTCAAGGACTTTGAGCCTATCTACGCGCCGATAAAGAGATGCAGAGTGTGTGGCCACCAGTTCGTGGAGAGGCTCGCTCGATGTCCCAGGTGCGGCAGCTCGCTCATAGTCGATAGCTGGAAAATCGTCGAGGCTCTCCGCGAGCTGGCGATCGAGGCCGACGAAGTCTTGATAGGGACGGACCCGGACACTGAGGGCGAGAAGATAGGGTGGGATGTGGCCTTACTCCTCGCGCCCTTCGCTCGATCGATAAAGCGCGTAGAGTTCCACGAGGTAACCAAGAGGGCAGTCCTCGAGGCCCTGAGCAATACGCGAGAAGTCTCTGCCTCGCTAGTCGAGGCGCAACTCGTCAGGAGAATAGAGGATCGCTGGATAGGCTTCACGCTCTCCCCGATCCTCTGGAGGGTCTTCTGGCCCGAGTTCTGCTCGAGGTATCCGACCTACTGCGAGAGGTACTGCGCTCGGAGGGCCGAGAACGAGGAGTGTTTAAGAGAGAACAGAGGCCTCAGCGCCGGCCGAGTACAGACTCCAGTGCTCGGTTGGATAGTCGATAGGTACCTGCGAAGCAGGAGTAGACGCAAGACCTTCTATAGAGTCAGACTCGAGGGCTGGCCAGTCGACATAGAATTCGACGAGGACGAGATAAAGCGGAGGGTCTCCCTCGACGAGTTGAGAGAGGCAAAGGTCACGGTGAGATCCGTCGAAGAGTTCCTCGAAGATGTAGCGCCTCCGCCGCCCTTTACGACGGACTCTATGTTGAGTGAGGCGTCGAGGAGGCTTAGGCTCGCCGCTCCTCGCCTCATGAGATTGGCCCAAGACCTCTTCGAGTTGGGCCTCATAACTTATCACAGGACTGATAGCACAAGGGTCTCGACGACCGGGATAGCCGTCGCCAGGCGCTACTTGGAGGAGAAGTTCGAGCCGGAGAGGTTGGCCGAGCTCTTCGTCCCCAGGACGTGGGGCGAGGAGGGGGCGCACGAGGCCATCAGGCCCACCAAGCCCATCGACGCCGATGCGCTGAGGAGCATGCTCTCGAGCGGGGAGCTCGAGCTCCCGAGACCTCTGACGCGCGAGCATCTAGCGCTCTACGATTTGATCTTCAGGAGATTCGTCGCTTCGCAGATGAGGGGGGCTCGCGTCGTCTTCCGCGTCTACGAGCTCGCCTTCCCCGAGGGCGGAGCGATCCTCAGGAGGTTCTGCGCGTCGATAGTGGAGGGGCGGGAGGCGCTGGAGATATACCAGAGCGTGAAGTGCGTTGGGGATCTCCCCGTTGGGACGCTGCGCGTCATCGAGGCCTCCTCGTGGACTGCCGGGGCGGAGCCCCTTTTCACTCAAGCCGATGTGGTGGAGCTCATGAAACGCAGGGGGATCGGGAGACCCAGCACCTATGCCACCATAATAGAGAAGCTCTTATCGAGGCGCTACGTGATAGAGAGGTCCGGGAAGCTCATTGCGACGAGATTGGGAGCGGAGGTCTACAAGTTCCTCCAAGAGAACTACGGGTTTATGGTGAGTGAGGAGAGAACAGAGCTCCTCGAGAAGAAGATGGACCTCGTCGCTTCAGGTAAGGAAGATTATATTGGGGTGCTTCTGGAGCTCTACCACGAGACGTCTCAGATCGCTGAGTCCCACAGTGTGGCCGGGTAAATCGATGAGGCGAGGCTGCTCTTCATGAGGCTTGCTATAATTCACACCTCGCTTAAGCTCAACGCCAAGAAATTTAACATGGATAAGGTAAGGAAGCTGATCAAGGAAGCTAGGGAACGAGGCGCCAGAGTGATCCTCCTACCATCTATGGCGAATCTGGGACCTGTTCTATCCTTCTTCCCCCTGAATCAGTGCAACCTCTTCGTGAAGAATCAAGCCGAGAGAATTCCGACGGGGACCACCGCCAGTTTCATCAACAGCATGGCCGCGCTCTATGGGGTCGGCCTGATAGTTGGCCCGATAATAGAAAGGGCCGGCCCTCGCATTTTCCTGACTTCGTTGGCCGCATCTCCCTTCGGTGGCCTAACTGCTAAGTACAGGAAGATAACTCTCGATAGAGTAGATGAAGAGCTGGGATTCTCGGCGGGCAAGAGCCCCGTCTCCATCAAGATGGAGGGAGTACATGGCATAGCAGCCGAGGGCGACCTCGAGCAGCCAGAGGTCATGAGACTCCTCTCCCTGTTGGGAGTGGGCTCGATAATATACTTCTTTAGAGTCTGCCCGAGCTTCGACAAGAGGCTCGAAAAGCTGCTGGAGGCTCGGAGCTTCGAAAACGGCGTTCCCGTGATAGCTGTTGGAGGAGCCGTCGAGTCCAACGACAGCATAATAGCCGAGACCCCCAGCTACGTGGTAGATCCGCGCCACGGCATCGTCGAGGAGATCAGATTAGAGGAGCGCGTAGATGGTGGGAAGGAATATCGGATCCCGACCATAGAGCTCAAGAGCGCGTCGCGGAGCGCAAGCGAGCGGGCGAGAGCCGAGCGCGTCGCGCGGCTCTACGTTCAGCTCTTGAGAAGACTCTCAAAGAATCAAACCGATGAGAGGCGAGCTGAGAGGAGCCGGGGGCGGGATTCGAACCCGCGGTAAAGCGGGTCGCAGCGGCTCGGGCTCGAGTCCCCGCGGCATCTGCAGCCCGCCGCCTTAGACCGCTCGGCCACCCCGGCCCACGTCCTTGTTTTTTCTCCGAAATATTATATCCTTGCGCGCCATCCGACTCATTGAGGTGCTCTTTTGCCTCTCGAGATCCGAGACGCCTTGGGGATCCTCGAGAGCCTGAAAGAAGTCGGGATAAAATTCATCGTAATAGGAGACCTCGTGCTCGAGCTCTACCTAAAGCGCCCCACGACCCACGACGACCTAGACCTCTTCGTCATTGAGCCCGACCCGCTCGTGGAGGAGGAGATCTACCGAGAGCTGGCGGCTAAGCTCGACTTCGAGTTCGAGACCACCTGGGCCGGAACGCCCAGGCTGTCGTCGCCAAGCGAGGGCTTCGCCATCGACTTTTACTCGAATGTCCTCGAGTTCGAGATGCCCCCGAAATTCCTCGACGAGCTCGAGGAGTGGAACATAAGAGGTGTATCCTTCGAGAGCGTAAACCTAGAGCAGCAGACTGTCCTCAAGGCGAGAGCCTGCATGGTCTACGAGGAGCACGCGCAAGAGCTGAGAGATTCCGTGGAATCTCTCGGACTGACGCGCGCGCTCAAACGCAAGAAGCTGGAGGAATACGTGGACATGTTGAGCGAGGACTCTAGGAAAGTAGTGCGGAGGCTCCTGAAGGAGCTGAGGGCTCTGGGCTAGCCCTTCTTCGGCCCGGTCTTCTTCTTCTTCGGCCTCAAATTCTTGCTCCCGCATCTCCTACACTTCGTGGCATCCATCGCATTAAGGGCTCCACATTTTCTACAGACCTTTTTGTCCAGAATGCGTCTCGATACTATGCTCACGAGCTCCGGATCGGTCAGCGGCATAACGGCTTCTCCTCACGATCGCGAGCCTTAGACAAGAGTAATAAAAGTTATTACTTATGAGGGCCTCGCCCCGAGGGGTTGATCTCCCAGGAGCCTTCGCCAAGCTATGTGACGTTCTATAGCGCCGACTATGGCTTCCTCCTTCAATTTCAGAGACTCGGGCGCTATCACTCGCTGAGCCTCGCGGACTCTCTCTATGGCCTCGAGCGTGCTCATCTTCGTCAACAAGAGAGGGACCTCGACCTCCTTAGCCTTGGAGATCACCGCCGCTTCGGGCCTCACACCTTCCGTCGCCACGACAAGGCCGGGTCTGGCCTCTAGCGCTGCTACGAGCAGATCCGGTCTATCGCCTCCCACGATGACGACTGCGTTGCCGGCCTTCCTCAACCACCTGAGCAAAGTCCCAACGCTTAGGACCCCGGCCACCATCTCCTCGATTACGTTTCCCAAACGTTCGTGGCCCCAGAGGACCTCGGCCTCGAGAACTTGCGCTATTTCTCTCGCCGTCGGAGATAATACGAAGGACATCTCGGGGATCGCGCCGAGAAATTCGACGCCGAGCTCCTCGACGCGCCTCCTCACCGAAGTCTCTGCTCTCTCCAAAGCGTAGGCCGAGACCGCGTTGAGTATGACGCCGCCTAACTTGACTCCTCGCTCCTCGAAGAATGAGGCGTAGAGCTCCACCTGGTCCGCAATTCTATCGATCATATATTCCCCCTTGCACCCGGCCACGAAGATGACCTGAGCGCCGATCGCTCTGGCGACGTCGGGGGCCCCAAGTCCTATCCTGGAGAACGTCTCCGGGGGGCCGTAGCCCTCGGCTAATATCAGATCGAAGGAGTCCGCCAGCTTTTCGAACACTCTCTTGAGCCTCTCGATCGCGTTGGCTCTCTCTTTCTCGGTCAACTCGAGATACCGCTCGGGCAACGCCACGGGAGCCAACAGGTCTACGTCCACCGAGAGGCCCAACGCCTCTCTCATGGTAAGGGAGTCCGCGTCTCCAACGTCTTGTCGACCGAACTCAAATTTAGCCACGTATACGGGCTTAACGTAACATGCTCGAAGTCCGAGCATTTGCGCTTTTCTAGCCAATCCGTAGGCGAGCATGGTTTTTCCGCAATAATTGGGACCCACCAAGTGGAGGATCTTAGCCACCGTGAGAGCGCCCCACGATGATCTTCACGTCGGGGGTGGCACATCCTTTTTCGTACACGAATAATGGATTTATATCTATCTCATATATCGATCGCTTGAAATCCGTGACTAATCTGCTAACTCTGAGTAGGACTTCGACCGCGCACTCGATGTCGCCTGGAGGCTCGCCCCGATAACCTCGCAGTAGAGTCCCGAGCCTCGTGGACTCGACGAGTTCGAGAGCCTCGCTCCTCTTGAGAGGAGCGAGCGCGAATGAGACGTCTCTCAGCAACTCGACGTATACCCCTCCGCTCCCAAACATTATGAGGTGGCCGAAGCGTTCGTCGAGCGTCGCGCCCACCGCCGCCTCGCGCCCGCGCGCTAGCATTTTCTGCACCAAGACTCCTCTCACTCTAGCCGCCGGCGCGAGCCTCGTCGTTCTCTCAACGAGTTCGTTGAAGCCCCGAACCACCTCTTCCGGCGAGCTAAGCCCCAATCTCACGCCGCCGACATCTGTTTTGTGCAATACATCGGGCGAGGAAATCTTCAGAGCGACGGGGTAGCCGAGTCGCTCAGCCGCCTCCACCGCCTCCTCAGCCGTCCTGGCCAAACGCGCCGGGGCCGCTTCAATGCCGTAAGCTCTCGCGACTTCCAGCGCCTCTTCTTCGGTCAGGACTCTCCTCCCCTCGCGCACCGCCTCATTGAGCTCCCGAGCGACTAGCTCTCTATCGACCTCGAGACTCGGCTCCGCCTCTTCGGCGATCCGCCTAGCTCTCTCCACAGCCAGCGAGTAATCGCGCAGAGACTTCAACGAAGACGCCGCCAACTCGATCCACTCGAAGCAAGGCACTCCCCGCTCGAGCAGAAGCGAGCGCGCCTTCTCGACGAGGTCTCCGCCCAGAAAAGAAGCGACGACGGGCTTGAAGGAGGTTTTCTCGGCGATCTCCGCGATCATCCTAGCCGTTTCGACGGGCTTCGTCATAGCTTGCGGGGTCAGCAGAACCAGAGCTCCCCCCACCTCCTCGCTAGCGAGCAAGAGCCTTAGGGCCTCCGCGTATCTCTCGGGGCCCGCGTCGCCGAGCACATCGATAGGGTTCAGCACGCTGGCGGCCGGCGGGAGCGCCAATTTCAGAGCCTCGGCGAGAGAACGAGAGATTCTGGCGAGAGGAACCCCGATCGAGACGAGTTGGTCCACCGCTATTATGCCCGGGCCCCCGGCGTTGGTGACTACGGCGATTCCTCCACTGAGTCTTCTCCATCGCTCGAGGACGAGAGATGCCGCCACGAGGTCCGCGAGACCTGAGACCTCCACGGCTCCGACCTTTCGGAAAGCCGCTCTGTAGACTGCGTGATCTCCGGCGAGAGCGCCCGTGTGGCTTGCAGCCGCTCTAGCTCCAGCCTCGGTCGTCCCGCCTCGCAACACCACGAGAGGCTTAGCTAGGGAGAGCTCGCGGGCAGCCTCAACGAACTCGGCGCCACGCTCTATTTCCTCTACGTAAAGCAGGACCACCTTCGTGTGCTCGTCTCCTCTGAGCGCTCCGAGGAGGTCTACCTCGTCTATGTCGGCCTTGTTGCCCAAGCTGACTACTTTGGAGAAGCCCACGCCGACGCGATGAGCCCAGTCCAAGAGAGCTGTAACTATAGCGCCGCTCTGCGAGACAAGCGCTATGCCGCCGGCTTTGGGGGTCGAAGCAGCGAACGAGGCGTTGAGAGGCGTGTGCGCATCGATCAAGCCGAGGCAGTTCGGGCCCAAAAGCCTCATGCCGTATCTCCTGCATATCGCTACGAGCTCCTTCTCTCTCTTGAGGCCCTCGGGGCCCGTCTCGCGGAAACCCGCGGAGATCACGACGAGGCATCGGACCCCCTTCTCGCCACACTGCTCGGCCACCTCAGCCACGGACGTGGACGGCACGGCGATTACCGCTTGCTCGAGAGAGTCGGGTATCTCTGTCACAGACCTGTAACACTTTAGCCCGAGTACTTCGTCGGCGTGAGGATTGACAGCGTAGACTCGGCCGCCGTACCCGCTCTCGAGTATGTTCTTGAGAACTACGTGCCCCACCTTGCTCGGGGACCTGGAAGCCCCCACTACGACCACGGAGGAGGGAGCGAAGAGCTCTTTCACGTTTAGGGACCTCGATGCCTTGTGGGCTGAGCCGACGCGCTCGGGTCAGGGGAACGGTCTCCGGCCGACGAGTCGCGACGCCAGGATCATCATGAGGTCTCTATACTCGAGGAGCAAGAGGAGGAAGGCGGCAACGCCCAGCGAGGGGGTCAGTGGATACGAGGCGAAGACTCTCCGAGCTCTGCTCCTGATGAGCCGCGTGATCTGCTCGTAGGCGTGCTCGTCGGCCCTCGGCAGGTCCTCGAGCCTCGCTGCGGGTAGCCCGTGCTCTCTGAGAAGAGCCTGATAGAGCTGTAGGGGCGACTCCGCGGCTGGCAGGCTTTTCACTGCCGAGGAGAGTCTTCCCCGCGTCACTTTGGCGGCGAGCTCCACGACCTCCTTGTCCAGTTCCTTGAAGAGCCAGAGGTCGGCTAGCATCTGAACGATTATGTAATCGAGCAGGGGGCCCACGAGTTCTCGGGGCGGAGGGGCCAGCCTGGTCGAGGCTCGCTCCGCCGCCTCGAGTATCGCCTCGATTATCTTCAGCGCGGCCATCGCCTCGATAACGCGGAGGCTCTCGGTCCTCTCCACTCGCCTCGTTGCTTCCTCCAGCGCGCTTCGCAGAAGCTCGTCCTTAACTACCGCGAGGGCCCTCTTGACGAGGGCTCTTGGGGACCTCCTCTCTTCTCTCGAGGAGGCCAAGTGATCGCGAATCTCGAGAGCGGAGCCAGTGAGCCTGTAGGCCGGGATCGAGGAGAGGGCCTGAGGGCCTCCCCGCGAGTAGGCTGAGAGCACAGTAAATATGGCTCGCAGCTCCTCGAGCTTCAGGAGCAGAGTGACGATCTCGCGAGCATCGCTGGCCGAGACTCGCGAGAGCTTGGCTAGGTCTTCTGAGTGCCTTCTCGTTATTCCCTCGCTCACCTCCTGCAGCTTAGCCGCCGAGCTTATTCGCCGAGCGTATCTCGTCTCCTTGAGGAGCCTGACGATCTCGTCCAACGTCTCCGCTCTCGAAAGCTCCACCAGCTTCTGCGCCTCGAGGAGAGAGGCCTTGATGACTCTCATTCTCGGGGCAGACGCGGCATAGGCAAAGATTCCGATCAAGCGCCCAACTCCTCCAGCACCTTCTCGAGGGCCCTAGAGACGGCCCTCTCGAAGTTTCTCGCCGCTCTGCTCTCGAGCTCCTCAACGAGCTCTTTCTCGCGCTCTCGCCCCTTCCCTAATATCTCGGCGCGTAGGCTCTCGGCTTCTCGTTCTATCTCGGATATCGCTTGCTCTAGCGAGCTCTGAGCGAAGCTCCTGAGCTCATTGGAGAGAGCGTCAGCCTCGTCGATGAGTCTAGACGCTTCTCTCAGCTTCGCTTCAACCCTCTCGGAGACTCTCCTGTCGAGCTCAGCGAAGAGCTTGGCTAGCTCAGCGAGGGCTCGCAACTCGAGCCGCACCTCATCCGGCTCAGGCCCCGCGCCCCGACTTTATTAAAGCTAGTCGTCACTCGCGCTGAGCGTCTAAAGTAAATTTAGCCTAGCTTACATAACCGAGGCTGGGACCTAGACCCTTGACGACGAGGAGAGAGCTGGAGCTGCGGGTGGCCGAGGCTAAGAGTAGAGATGTGGGGAGGAAGCTCGCGCGCTTGAGCACCGAAGCCATGAAAGCGCTTGGCATATCGTCTGGGGACTTCGTAGAAATCGAGGGAAGAAAGGGATCCGTTCTGGCTCAGGCGTGGAGAGCGTACCCGGAAGACGACGAGCGAGACCCGAACATGGTGAGAATAGACGGTCACCTCCGAGAGGCCGTGGGAGCTTCTCTCGATGACACGGTGATCGTTAGGAGGGCATCGGTCGAGGAGGCCGACAAGGTCGTGGTGGCGCCTGTCGAGGGACTCTATAGGGGACTCTTCATCTCACCGGAGGATCTGGCTTCCGTGATCCGGGAGTATCTCCTAGGGAAACCCGTTAGGAGAGGCGAGAAGGTCGTAGTGCCGTTCTTCGGCGGTCCTTCGCTGATCTTCGTTGTGACATCGACTCAGCCAACAGCTAACGTCTACATCACGGAGAGGACGCAGGTAGTCGTACGAGAGGAGCCCGTGGCTCACGAGGCCGTCGAGCGCGGCGTGCCGCGAGTCACGTGGGAGGACATAGGAGATCTCGAGGAAGCCAAGCAGAAATTGAGAGAGATGATAGAGCTCCCCCTTAAGCATCCCGAGCTCTTCAAGCACCTCGGCGTAGAGCCCCCGAAGGGGGTACTGCTCTACGGCCCCCCTGGCACGGGCAAGACCCTGCTGGCCAAGGCTCTGGCCAACGAAATAGGGGCTTACTTCATATCGATAAACGGCCCCGAGATCATGAGCAAGTTCTACGGCGAGAGCGAGCAGAGGCTGAGGGAGATATTCGAGGAGGCCCAAGAGAACGCCCCAGCCATCATATTCATCGATGAGATAGACAGCATCGCCCCGAAGAGAGAGGAGGTGGTCGGCGAGGTCGAGAGGAGGGTGGTCGCTCAGCTCTTGACGCTGATGGATGGGCTGAAAGAGAGGGGGAAGGTCGTCGTTATAGGAGCCACCAATAGGCCTGGAGCTGTGGACCCGGCCCTCAGGAGGCCCGGCAGATTCGACAGGGAGATCGAGATCCGTCCGCCCGACACGAGAGCCAGAAAGGAGATCCTGGCCGTCCACACGCGCAGCATGCCGCTGGCCGACGACGTGGACCTGGAGAGGCTGGCCGAGATGACCCACGGCTACACCGGCGCAGACCTCGCCGCACTCGCGAAAGAGGCGGCGATGCACGCTCTGAGGAGGTTCATGCAAGAGAAAAGCATCGATTTGAGCAAGCCCATCGGCAAGCAATTAATTTCCGAGCTCAAGGTCACGTGGGCCGACTTCGTGGCCGCAATGAAGGGGATCCAGCCTAGCTTAATCAGAGAGGTCTACGTCGAGGTCCCGAACATCAGGTGGACCGACATAGGAGGGCTCGAGGAGGTCAAGCAGAGTCTGCGCGAGGCCGTCGAGTGGCCCCTGAGGAACCCCGCTCTCTTCGAGAAGATGGGGATAAGGCCGCCTAAGGGCATACTGCTCTACGGCCCCCCTGGCACGGGCAAGACCCTGCTGGCCAAGGCCGTCGCGACGGAGAGCGAGGCCAACTTCATCGCCATAAGAGGCCCCGAGATACTGAGCAAGTGGGTCGGCGAGAGCGAGA